>CAZRAW010000089.1:0-9323 GCA_964598065.1 uncultured Lentimicrobiaceae bacterium | reverse complement strand
AGAACTCAATCATAACCAACTGTCATTCAACTTCTTTTAAGTGGACAGTAGTGAGCTTTTATAATGAACCTGCCTAAAGTTAACTTGTTGTAAAAGTTATATTTATCACAAAACCAGCCAATAAATGTTCATTTAGACTTTAGACAGCTTTAATTTCAAAATCATTATGGTTTTGCCAAACCTTTCATCACTATCTTACATAAATTGTTAAAACTCCGGATACGGATTTAATCTTATCCGCTTTAGAAACGTGTACGGCACCTTTGATTTTTATCACCCAGGTTCCCGGGCTTTGCCGTTTGTTATTAACAATACCGACAGAACAGTGAAGTGGCTTTTTCCAAGTGGATGAATAGGACCAGGTTGAATTATGACAAAGGGTAACATGCGTAGGGCCAATAATATCAAGATTAATCATTTCTGTTTGACCGCTGACAACCGCCCTGATATTCTTTGCCCCTTCAGGGACAGTTATTTCATACGTTTTCACCCCCGGGGATGGAATCGTAAACGGAATCTTTTTTTCGAATGGTAATGCCAAAGCCGAAGAATGTTCTTTGTCGTTGGCAACTTTGCTTCCTGTAACTTCCATAAAAACAGTTAAGACTCCTGATATGGATTTAACTTTATCGGCTTTAGAGATGTGTACGGCACCCTCGACTCGTATCGTCCAGGTTCCCTGACTTTGCCGTTTGTTATTAACAACACCGACAGAACAGCGAAGCGGTTTTCGCCAAGTGGATAAATATGACCAGGTTGTGTTCTTGCAAAGAGTAACATCCGTTGGCCCGATAATTTTAAGATTAACCATCTCCGTCTGCCCGCTAATAACGGCGCTGATTTTCTTAGCTCCCTCGGGGACAATTATTTTGTAAGTTTTCACCCCCCGGGATGGAATCGTAAATAAAAATTTCTTTTTAATGATGAAATTTGGATTCTGTGCCTGAACACTCAAAGATGCCAAAATAAATGGTAACAAAAAAAGAATCGTTTTTTGCAGCGTAAAGATTTTTTTGTTCATGATCATTTTTTTTAGAAAGATTAGACTGATTGCATTTAAAATATTTTCAGTACTTTATTTTACCAGTATTAACTTTTTAACAATTCAAAAATAACATGTTTGTTTCTTAGAATCAATTTAAATTATTCAAAGCTAAGATGATATGTCCTATTTGTGAATTTACTTTCCAAAATAATCTTAATTATTGTGAAATCATTCACTTTAAATGGGGAAATGAATTAACTTTGCAAAAAGAAAAATTAAAAAGATGTTTATCAAATTATTTCTTCTTTCGATAGCTATTCTTGGAGTTGCATTTGCCGGCTTTGCAATTAAAATGTTTTTTATTAAAGGAGGGCAATTCAAAAAACAATGTTCCAGTTCCATTCGCGACCCGAAAACAGGAAAGAAACTGGCTTGTGCCCATGACTCTTGTCACACCAGCAGTATTGTAGAAGAAATAAATTATCAGAAGAAAAGTCCTATCAGCCGGAAAAATATCCGGATTATGACAGAAAAAGCCATCTCGGAATAACAATTTAATGCCTTGGCAAAACACATCTTTTGCCCCAATTTTTCATTACAATCTTTTCCAGACCTGATGCTTGCTGGTATCCGTCATGGCTAATAAGCCTTGGTAGCCATCACCTTGCTTTATCAGTAAGTTATGCCGGGGAGTTTGCTTCACACGCCGTAACGGGCTTTCAATAAATAACCATTTTCGTAACGATGTGTTCGCAAAGGCAAGGTTTCGTTCTTTTGCCGGCCGCTCCATCACAGACATCTTTGTTTTCACATTTAGTGTAGCTCTTATACAGAAAACAATTTGTAAGAAAATTCATTACATTTGTGGGGTTAAGTGACTTGAAAAGAAAGAATCGGCCAAAATCCGATAACCACACAAAAGAAATTGCATCATGGAAAAGCAAAAAGAAAACGGTTTCATTTTTCATACGCTGGAGCTAAAACCTGATAACGAAGGTAAAGTTGTAGCTACTCTCATCGAAAGAAAAACAAAAGAAGCAACAAATAAAGCCTTTTTGTACCTCCATGGGTTTAACGACTATTTCTTTCAAGACCACTTGGCAGATTGGGTGAATAATCTGGGATTTAACTTTTATGCGCTGGAATTAAGAAAATACGGACGCTCTATTCTTCCGCATCAAAAGCCCAACGATTTCAGGGACATTCGTGAATATTTTGAGGAGACAGACCTTGCCGTTGCACAAATCAGGGAAAAGGATAAAAATAAGATGCTGGTGCTCATGGGCCATTCCACGGGAGGGCTGATAGCTGCACTGTATGCCCACGATCACAGGAATGACAACCTTGTTGATGCCCTCATCCTAAACAGCCCGTTTTTTGATTTTAATGTATCTCCTTTTTTAAAAAAAACTTTTATTCCTTTGATGGTTTCGCTGGCCCGGTCTTTCCCGGGACTTCCCTCACCGGTGGGCCTGGATAAAGGATATGGTTTCAGTTTGCACAAAAATCATCACGGAGAATGGGACTATGACCTGAACCTGAAACCTGATGCAGGTTTTAAGATTTACGCCAGTTGGATAAAAGGAATTTACACGGCACAGCAAGAGTTGCAACAGGGACTTGATGTTCAATGTCCTGTTCTTATTATGCATTCGGCCAAAAGCGTAAAACCTGGAAATTACAGGCCTGAGATGCAGGATGCTGATGCTGTACTAAACGTGAAGGATATTGAGCGCATTTCGCATATCATCGGCAAAAAGGTGGAAAGAGCATCTTTCAAAGGTGGATTGCATGATTTGTTGCTTTCAAAAAAGCCCGTCCGCGAAAAAGTTTTTCAAGCTATGGAAGATTTTATTAAAACAAACCTTTGACAAGGTATTGCAGTGAAAACAAAAAAGCAGTTTCAAAATTTGAAGCTGTTTTTTTGTTTTCTTATGCTTGTGCCGTAAGATTCTTTACCGAAACCGTAAAGCGTTAAAATGCTATTTGTGGCTTGTCTTTGGTAAAATCGACAGCCAAAATATGCTCTCACAATGAATATAGATTCAGGATTATGGTAAAACCGCCATAAGCCAACGCGTTTTACAAGACTATTATTTACTCTTTCTCAACCCGTTATAGTGAGCTTACCGCAAATATAAGTCCCTATATAAGCTCAACTTAAGTGTGATATATATCACAGTAAACTGTGATTGACTTACGTATCCTTTAACAGAATTATTTTCTAACATTGTACCTGAAATTAAATAATCACATATCTAAATTATTTATTATGAAAAAGAATATATTATTTATTTTATTGGCTATGGCCAGTAGTTTTGCTTTTGCACAAACAGGGCATCTTATGCAAGGTGTGGGAGCTTTTAACATGTCGATGGGAGGTGCATCAACAGGACAGCCTTTAGATATTGACGGGGCATTGCAATGGAATCCTGCTTCCATTTCAGTATTTAATACTAAAATAATCACCTTTGATGTAGGGCTCATGTCTTCCTATCCAACTATTTACTCTACAGCCCCGACTCCAACCGGAAGCTTTATCAGCGGATCTACCAAAAATACTAAGGGAATATCTCCTTTACCATCATTTGCCATGGTTTTCGGCAAAAAAAACAGCAAACAAACTTTTGGGATATCTGTTTTCGGCATCAGCGGTTTTGGCGTTACTTTTCCTGAGAGCACCACCAATCCCATTAATTTCCCACAAAGTTCGGGTGGCTTCGGAAGACTGGAATCCAATTACATGATGTTACAGGTGGGGTTCACTTATGCTTATCAGTTCTCTAACAAATTTTCCCTCGGAATTGAGCCCACCATCAATTATGCCGCATTAAAAGTACATCCCAATCCTCTTGCTTCACCAAGCCAAACACTGGGATATCCGAATTCTGACAATGCCTCTGCTTTTGGATTTGGCGGTCAGATAGGAATGTTTTATAATTCGGGTTCCGGATTAAAAATAGGCGTATCTTATAAGACACAGCAATATTTCAGCGATTTAACTTTTAAAAATACGTACTTAGACGGCTCATCGGCCCCTGAAAATAAATTCAAAATGAATTTTCCTGCCATATTATCGGTCGGTGTAGGTTATTCCACAAATAAATTCGATTTTGCAATGGATTACAGAAGAGTTTTTTATGAAAACACCGATGGCTTCAAAGAAAAAGGATGGACACAAACGGGTGCCGTAGCCGGATTTGGCTGGAAAGACATTAATGTACTTTCGGTTGGTTTGCAGCTTAAACTGATAAATAAATTACCGCTGCGCTTTGGATATACCTATAGCAGCAATCCTATTAACAGCAAGTTAGCCATGTTTTCAGTAGAAGCTCCAGCTATTATAAAAAATGCCTTTCAGTTCGGGTTGGGTTATATCATCAACGATCATATAACCATAAACGGAACCTTTCATCACGGTACCAGTTCAGGAAAAACATCCGGCAAATTGTTAAATCCGCGAATGGTTTCTGCCGCCAATCCTTACGGGGCTGTTCCGGGTTCTGATGTATCGTATGATATGACCACCGATATGGTATTGGTTGGAATCAGCTATACTTTCAAATAGTTCCCAAAAAATTTAACACGTAATAACAAAAAAGGCTGTTTCAAATGAAGCAGCCTTTTTTGTTATGCCTGAGCCGTCGGTCCACCCATAGAGAAAGGCGGCAATCCCCCGTCCTGGGTTTCCTTAATCGGACCGTGAACGGATTCAAACTTCCGAATATTATCCTGCAAGGCTTTGTAGAGTCTTTTGGCATGTTCGGGCGTCAGAATAATTCTGGATTTTACCTTAGCCTTGGGAGTGCCGGGCATTAGTTTCACAAAGTCAACAACAAACTCGGCATGCGAATGGGTAATAATGGCGAGATTACAGTAAATACCCTCGGCCATCTCTTCGCTCAACTCAATATTTACCTGGTTCTGCTGTTGATTATTATTGTCTTCCATGATCTTATTTTTTTACAAAAAAGGCTGTTGCAGAACAGGAAAACACCCTTTATACAGCAGCCTTTAAAATGATTTATTTAACCTTCGGTCTCTTCATCGGCAGACTCCAAATCGTCTGCTTTCGCCATCATGGCATCATGCTCTTCTTTCGAAGCAACAATGATATCGTCGTACTCTTTAAGTCCCGTACCGGCAGGAATTTTATGTCCGACAATAACATTCTCCTTCAGGCCGTTAAGTGTATCCTGTTTGGCATTAATAGCCGCAAGGGTAAGCACTTTGGTTGTTTCCTGAAAGGATGCAGCCGATATAAAGCTGTCGGTTTGCAAAGAAGCACGGGTAATACCCTGAAGCACCTGACGGGCTGTTGCCGTTTGTGCGTTATGCGCTTCAATAAGTTTTTTATCACGACGACGCAGGGTTGAATTTTCATCACGCAATTTACGAGCAGTAATAATTTCGCCCTGACGTACAGAATCAGAATCACCTGGGTCAACAACGACTTTCATACCAAAGATTTCGTCATTCACCTCATGGAATTTAACTTTGTTCACCAGTTCACCTTCGAGAAAACGGGTATCACCTGGATCTTCCACCTGTACTTTACGCATCATTTGGCGAACAATCACCTCAAAGTGTTTATCATTAATTTTCACACCCTGCAGACGATACACCTCTTGAATTTCGTTTACGATGTACTCCTGAACTTTCATCGGCCCTTTAATGGCCAAAATATCGGCAGGAGTAATAACACCATCAGAAAGTTTGGTACCGGCTTTTACGAAGTCGTTTTCCTGTGCCAGAATCTGCTTGGTTGTTGAAACAAGATAACGTTTCTCTGCCCCAGTTTTAGCTGTAATGATAATTTCACGATTACCGCGTTTCAGCTTCTTACCGAAAGAAACCACGCCATCAATTTCAGAAACGACAGCTTGTTCGGAGGGATTACGTGCTTCGAAAAGTTCCGTTACACGTGGCAAACCACCGGTAATATCACCGGCTTTACCAAAGGCACGCGGTATTTTCACCAACAAGTCTCCAGCTTTAATTTTGCTACCCTCTTCAACGACAATATGAGCGCCCACAGGCAGGTCATAATATCTCAGCACATTACCATCGGTATCCAGGATCCTGACATTTGGATTTCTGGTTTTCTGTTTGGTTTCGATAATTACTTTCTCGAAATAACCCGTCTGCTCATCGGATTCCACACGATAAGTCTGTCCTTCCACAATATTCTCGAAGGCAACAGTACCGGCAACTTCCGAAAGAATAACAGCATTAAAAGGATCCCAATCAACAATCAGATCTCCTTTCTTCACCTTATCCCCATCCCTGAAATACAATCTGGAACCGTAAGCAATATTGGCAGATGAAAGAACTACGCCGGTATTAGGATCTACCAATCTCATCTCTGACGAACGACCGGTAACAACATCATGTTTGTTACCTTTCTCATCGCTATAGGCAACAACTCTTAGTTCCTCAAATTCGAGAACGCCACTATGGTTAGCCTCAATTTTTGAATTGGCAGCAACATTTGAAGCCGTACCTCCCTGGTGGAAAGTACGCAAGGTAAGCTGTGTTCCCGGTTCTCCAATTGACTGGGCAGCAATCACGCCAACAGCTTCTCCTCTTTGCACCAAATGTCCGGAAGCCAGGTTTCGTCCGTAGCAATTGGCACAAACCCCATGCTTCGATTCACAGGTAAGTACTGATCTGATTTCAACCTGTTCAATGTGAGCATCTTCTATTTGCTTACCAATTTCTTCCGTAATCTCTTCTCCTCCTTTTACAATAAGTTCTCCTGTTTGAGGATGATAAATATCATGCACGGCCACACGTCCGAGAATCCTGTCATAAAGTGATTCAACAACTTCCTCATTTTTCTTTAGAGCGGTAACTGTAAGCCCGCGTAAAGTGCCACAATCTTTTTCAGAGATAATCACATCCTGAGCCACATCAACCAGTCTACGGGTCAGATAACCGGCGTCTGCTGTTTTCAGGGCCGTATCGGCAAGACCTTTACGGGCACCATGAGTAGAAATAAAGTATTCAAGAACCGACAATCCTTCTTTAAAGTTTGAAAGAATAGGATTTTCGATAATCTCGTTTCCTGCAGCACCCGCTTTCTGAGGTTTAGCCATCAAACCACGCATTCCGGAAAGCTGGCGAATCTGCTCTTTGGAACCACGGGCTCCGGAATCAAGCATCATAAAAACAGGATTAAATCCGTCATCATCAGAAGCAAGTTCTTTCATTAAGATATTGGTAAGGTGAGAGTTTGTATGTGTCCAGATATCAATAATCTGATTGTAACGCTCGTTATTGGTAATGAAGCCCATGTTGTAGTTGTTCACCACCTCATCCACTTCCTCTTCGGACTTTTTAATAAGTTCTTCCTTAATTTTGGGAACGCGTATGTTTCCGAGATTAAAGGAGAGCCCTCCCACAAAAGCCATGTAGTAACCAAGGTTCTTAATATCGTCAAGGAATTGGGCAGTAACAGCATTTCCGGTCGCTTTCAGCACATCGCTGATAATGTCACGAAGCGCTTTTTTTGTTAAAAGTTTATTAATAAACCCAAATCCTTTCGGAACTTCTTCATTGAAGATTACACGTCCTACAGTAGTCTCAATGAGTTTATTTACCAATTTACCATCCTCTTTTACATCAACTTTCACTTTGATAACAGCATGTAAATTGACACGCTTTTCGTTGTAGGCAATACGAACTTCCTCAGGAGAATAGAAAATCATACCTTCTCCTGATATAGGATGTGTTTCGGTGCTTTTCCGTGCTTTGGTAATATAGTAAAGTCCCAGCACCATGTCCTGTGAAGGGACGGTAATAGGTGCACCGTTAGCAGGATTCAGAATATTGTGTGATGCGAGCATCAGAACCTGTGCTTCCAAGACGGCAGCATTTCCCAAAGGTAAATGAACGGCCATTTGGTCACCATCAAAGTCGGCGTTGAAAGCAGTACAGGCCAACGGGTGTAGCTGAATGGCCTTACCCTCCACCAACTTAGGCTGAAAAGCTTGGATACCAAGACGGTGCAACGTAGGAGCACGGTTAAGTAAAACAGGATGTCCTTTCAAAATATTCTCAAGTATGTCGTAAACAACGGCATCTTTTCTTTCCACAATTTTTTTCGCCGATTTAACCGTTTTGACGATGCCACGTTCAAGCAGCCGTCGAATAATAAAGGGCTTGAAAAGTTCGGCAGCCATATCTTTGGGAAGGCCGCATTCGTTCATCTTCAGTTTAGGGCCGACAATAATCACCGAACGTCCGGAATAGTCCACTCGTTTACCGAGCAGATTCTGACGGAAACGTCCCTGTTTTCCTTTCAGGCTGTCACTTAAAGATTTCAGCGGACGATTCGATTCCGTTTTAACGGCACTTGATTTCCGGGAGTTATCAAACAGAGAGTCAACAGCTTCCTGTAGCATACGTTTTTCATTACGCATAATCACGTCAGGAGCTTTGATTTCTATTAACCGTTTCAGCCGGTTGTTACGGATGATGACCCTGCGATAGAGGTCGTTCAGGTCGGAAGTGGCAAAGCGGCCACCATCCAATGGCACCAAAGGTCTCAGCTCCGGCGGGATGACCGGAACAATTTTAACGATCATCCATTCCGGACGATTTTCTTTCCGTTTACGGGCATCGCGGAAAGCTTCAAAAACCTGAAGTCGTTTTAAAGCATCTGCTTTTCGCTGTTGCGAAGTTTCCGTATTTGCTTTATGCCGGAGTTCAAAAGATACTTTATCGAGGTCAATACGCATCAGTAAATCATGCACTGCCTGAGCACCCATTTTTGCAATAAATTTATCAGGATCCATATCATCGAGATACTGATTCTCCGAAGGCAACGTGTCGAGAATATTCAAATATTCCTCTTCGGTGAGGAAATCCATTTTTTGGATGCCATCGACTTCTTTAATACCGGCATTAATTACTACATAACGTTCGTAGTAAATAATTGATTCCAGTTTCTTAGTCTGTATTCCGAGCAGAGCGCCAATTTTATTAGGTAAAGAGCGGAAAAACCAAATGTGAACCACGGGAACAACAAGCTCGATATGTCCCATTCTTTCACGTCTTACTTTTTTTTCTGTTACTTCAACGCCACAACGGTCGCAGACTATGCCTTTGTAACGAATTCGCTTGTATTTGCCGCAATGGCACTCGTAATCCTTTACAGGACCAAAAATCCTTTCGCAGAAAAGTCCGTCTCGTTCCGGTTTATAGGTACGGTAGTTGATGGTTTCGGGTTTTAAAACCTCCCCATGCGACCGTTCCAGAATAGATTCGGGTGAAGCAAGGCTGATGGTTATTTTATTAAAACTATCCGGTACTTTACTATCTTGTCTGAAAGCCA
>CAZRAW010000088.1:0-9413 GCA_964598065.1 uncultured Lentimicrobiaceae bacterium | reverse complement strand
AGCAGTATAAATTTTGAAATTGTGGCTATAATAAATGCACGTGTTTTTAATAAAACTGCCGGAAAACCATGCACTTTTATCTTTAAGAATCAATATAATAATTTATACATCAATAATTTAAGCGTTTTTCAGCAGACCCTAAAATAAATGGCATAAAAAAAGTCCACATCTTATTGAAAATGTGAACTTTTTTTGGGGTGCCCAAGATAGGACTCGAACCTACACGACCTTGCGATCACTAGTCCCTGAAACTAGCGCGTCTACCAATTCCGCCACTTGGGCATTCGGAATAATGAATGATTAATGTTGACCGGCGAATAAAAAAAGTCATTCAATATCCAATATTCATCATTCATCCGGTGCCCAGAACAAGAATCGAACTTGCACTCCCAAAACGGGAACATGGCCCTCAACCATGCGCGTCTACCATTTCCGCCATCTGGGCTTAAAAATGTGTGCAAAAATAATATTATTTCCTTCTTATTGACAAATATCTTGCAAAAACTTTTTCGTCGGGATTTTGTTTTTTATGAGAAAAAAAAGCAGATATTTGAATAAAACAGACCTGGCAATTTACAACGCCGAAAACCGGGAATGTGTTCTTTTCAGAAAAACATTTATATTTGGCGCTTAAAACAGTGGTGATATGGTTCAAATAAAAAAAGTTGAAAGTAAAAAGGATTTGAAGGCATTTATCGGGTTTCCTTATAAACTTTATGCTGATGATGCGCTTTATGCGCCCGATTTGAGAATTGTTCAGAAGGAAACGTTAGACAAAAAAAAGAATCCGTTTTTCCATCATTCCGATGCCGATTATTTCATTGCACTTGATGAAAACGGTAAAGTAGCAGGGCGTATTGGTGCTATTACCAATGAGTATTACGTCAAACACTGGAACGAAAATTACGGCTTTTTCGGGTTTTTTGATTCCGTTAACGACAAGGAAGTTTCCGGGGCTCTTTTTGATGCTGCCAAAGGCTGGTTGAAAGAAAAGGGTGTAGATGGCGCTTACGGGCCTATGAATCCCTCTACAAACGATACCTGCGGAACGCTTGTAGAAGGTTTCGATACGCCGCCTTATGTTATGATGGTTCACAACAAACCTTACTACGACGATTTGATCCGGGCAGCCGGATTTTCCAAAAAGATGGATTTATTTTCCTATCGGTTTAAAATAGATTCTTTACCCGGGAGATACCTTCAACTGTCTGATAATATTGAAAAAAGGCTGAATATGGAGGGTATTATCATTCGAAAGGTAAATTTTAAAAAGATCAAAGAAGAAGCCCCCAAATTGCAATATGTTTACAATAAAGCATGGGAAAAAAACTGGGGTTTTATTCCTATGGACGATGCGGAGTTTAAGGCGCTGACGCAAGAGCTTAAAATGGTTACTTCGCCCGATTTTGTTTACATTGCAGAGGACAAAGGGAAACCGGTGGCTTTTATTGCCATTCTGCCGGATATAAATCAGATTACAAGGACGATCCGTAATGGTCGTCTTTTTCCTTTTAATTTTCTGAAATTAATCAATTTCAAGAAGAAAGTTACCCGCGGGCGTGTGCTCACCCTCGGCCTGGTTGACGGATATCGCCTCAAAGGCATCGACACGGTCATGTATGCCCGTTGTTATAAAGCAGCAAAAAAAATGAGCTATGAGGAGGCTGAAGCAAGCTGGATATTGGAAAACAACACCATGATGAACCGTATCCTGCAAAATATCAATGCCGACCCATACAAGACATATCGCATCTATTCGATGGACTTCTAACAGGGCTGACAAAAGGTTATGGTGCAATTTTTTAAGAAAAAAGGGGTGGGTGTCATCGATATCCTGAATGCAGTATTCATTATAGTCGTTTTCGTATTTTATCTCATTTCGCTGCCGCACAATCCTTACACGTTCTGGCCGGTTGTTGTGTTGGGCTTTACTTTTGCATTGGTGTGGCTGGCGGTTGCCTTGCGTAAAAGCAGGCATATACGGTCTCCGCATACCTTTTGGGAAAAACTGGGGAAAATTTACCTGAATTTCTACCCGCTGATTTTCATGTTTGTGATTTTTGAGAGTTTCTTTATGATCCTGCCTTATTTTAATCCGCATGATTACGACCGGCAACTGGCACAAATTGATTACAGCATGTTTGGCGTTTATCCGACGGTGTGGATAGAGCAATGGGTCAGGCCGTGGCTCACCGATCTGCTGTATCTCGACTATTTTATCTACTATCCGATGCCGCTTTTTATTTTGGTTTACCTGTACAGAAAACGAATGGCTTACGAACTTGATCGCAGTGTTTTCATCCTGCTTGTGGTCAACTACGGGGCTTACATTACCTATTTTTTCGTCCCGGCCATGGGCCCCCGGTTTTATGAACCAATCATGCGACTGCAGACAAAAGCCTTAAACGGAATTTTCCTTGCGACGCCCATCCGGGATATTATCAGTGTTTTCGAACCCAACAAATTCGATGCCTTTCCCAGCCTCCACATTGCTACATCGCTCACCACGCTAATTATTATGTTTAAGTACAATAAAAAAATGTTTGCTATCTTTATCCCTGTTATTGCCGGCATTTTTGTTGCCGTAATTTACTGTCGGTTTCATTATGTGGCAGATGTGATAGCCGGCATTGTGTGGACAATAATTGCTTTTTCGTTTTCAGGATGGTTTTATGACCGGTGGATAGTGCGGAAACTGCCCCCATATTTTAAATTGTAGAATGATGTTTAAAGGAATTACATTTGAAAAGCGCGACATTCATGTGTATGTGATACTTTTGAGCGCGCCGGTGTTGCTGACGTTGTACCGTTATCACGGTTATCCGCAATTTTTCTACGAATATTTCCCGCGGTTTAAAACGCTGTATGAAGGCGACCTGATAGCCCGCTACTGGCAGTTCGGTGTATTTTTTGTTCTGATGTTTATCCTGCCGGCGCTATACATTAAATTCGCGATGAAAAGCTCGCTGCGTCAGTTTGGCTGGGGCTGGGGCGATGTGAAATATGGTCTGAGATGGTTGATTACCATTCCGTTGCTGGTGGCTCCGATTATTTTTATTGCTTCAAAAATGCCCAGCTTGCGCGTTGAGTATCCCATGGCCAAAAGCCTTCTGACAGATCAGACTCATCTGTTTGTTTACGAAACGGCTTATGTGTTGTTTTACTATGTGGCATGGGAATTTTTCTTCCGCGGCTTTATACTCTTCGGACTGAAAGACCGTTTTGGTGCCGTGAATGCTATCCTTATTGAAACTATCTCCTCCTGCCTCGTGCATATTGACAAACCGGAAGGAGAAATTATCGGTTCCATTGTGGTGGGAATATTGTTCGGCATGATTGCGCTGCGCAGCCGTTCTATCTGGTATGTTTTTCTGATTCATGCTTCCATAGGCGTACTTACCGGCCTGTTCATAATCTATTTCCACTGATGGTAAAAATACTGGTAACCGGCGCCAATGGCTTTATCGGCAGCAACCTGTGCCGGCGGTTGCTAACAGAAGGGTTTGCGGTAAACGCATTGGTGCGGGAAAGTTCCGACTTACAATTTATTGAAAACCTGTCGTTGCAGCTTTTCTACGGCGATATTACGCAGCCTGAGACGCTGAAGCCGGCGATGGAAGGTGTTCGGAAGGTTTTCCATGTGGCCGGACTGGCAGCCGACTGGGGCCGGTTTTCTATCTTTGAAAAGACTAATTTTCATGGAACAAAAAATGTAGTGCTTGCAGCAGCAGAAGTTGGTGTACAACGTTTTATCTATGTTAGTACGGTAGCTTTTCACGGCTTCGGAAAGCAAAATGTGACAGAAGATGATCCCCCGGCAAAGAACCTGATTCCCTATGCCCAAACCAAGCTCATGGCTGAACAATGGCTTTGGAATTTTGCCAAAACATCTCCAATGGAAATTACCGTTGTCCGTCCGGGTAATGTGTTTGGTATAAACGACAGAACATTCATCTTCAAATATATTGACGCGTTGTTGCGGGGAAAGTTTGCCGAAATTAACCATGGAAAAAGCAAAACCTGTCCGGTTTATGTGGAAAACCTTGTGGATATCATGATGCTAATTGCCACCGAACCCAAAGCCGTTGGAAACGCTTATCTTGCCACCGACGGATTGGATATACGCTGGCACGAATTCAACGAAGCGCTGGCAAAACAGCTCGGAGTTTCGTTGCCCAAAACATCGCTTCCCTACGGGCCGGCCATGGCTGCCGCCAAAAGTTATTATGCTGTTCACCGGCTGCTGGGGTTGCGGAGCGAACCCTTTTTAACACCTTACCGTATTAACAACGGCGGAAAGGATTATCATTTCAGTATTCAAAAATTAAAAGACCATTTTGGCTACGTACCAAAAGTAGGTCTGGATGAGGGACTGAAAAGAACGGTGGAAAGCTATCGGAAACATGCCTTGTAACGCCGGCTTTTCACGACGATTGTTTTGTGAAAAAGATAAGTTGGAGAGCTATAGGATACCTCAAAAAATCACCTTTGTTAGGTATATAATAAGACCCTGAGGTATTCTACTTTTGCAACTGTAATTTAAAACAATAAGGATATGCAAAATATAGGAATTTTTTACGGTTCTGACACCGGAAATACAGAAGATGCAGCCAAACTACTTCAACAAGAGTTTGGGGCAGACAAAGCACAAATCTTTGATGTTGCTAATGCAAAAGCTACGGATATGGAGCAATTTTCTAACCTGATCTTTGGCTCTTCCACTTGGGGAATGGGTGATTTGCAGGAGGATTTTGAGGAATTTTTATCCGAAATTAAATCTGCTAATATGGAAGGAAAAAAAGTTGCCATTTTTGGTTGTGGCGATCTGGAAGCTTATGCAGATTCGTTTGTAGATGCAATAGGCTTGATATATGAAGCACTTGATGAAAAAGGTTGTGAAGTTGTTGGAAAAGTCTCCACTGAGGGTTATGAATATGATGAATCTCTCGCTGAGGTCGATGGGCAATTTGTAGGTTTGCCTTTGGATGAAGATAACGAAAGTAACCTGACCGGCGATAGAATAAAGAAATGGGTGGAACAACTGAAGAAAGAATTTGATTAAACAGAATAATTTAAGGGAATAACAAAAACAGGTAAGCCTTTACAGATAATATTATCCGTTTTTTTATAACCTCGTTCTATTAATAATTAAAGAAAGGAATATACCATGAAAGCATCATCTCTGATAAAAAATATTGCGTATAAGGAAAATAAACCTTCTGTCGATGTATTATTTGAAACTGAGAATACAAAAGAAATCCGAATAGTTTTCAGGAACGGACAAGCAATGAAGAATCATCAAACGCCTTTTCCGATAATTGTAGAAATATTTGAAGGAGAAATTGACTTTGACGTCAGTGGAGAAACCCACCGGTTAAAAAAAGGCGACCTCGTGGCATTAGAAGGGAATGTTCAGCATAACCTAAGTGCAAAGGCCGATAGCATTGTGAGATTAACATTATCCAAACAAGATAAAGCAAAAAGAGTTAAAGATGTGGTTGATGAATAATCAGACCGAGCAAATTGTATCTGTCCTATATCCTGGAGTAGGGAAATATGTTGAAAGAAATTAATATAAAAACAACAATTAGTGAAAGAGTAGAGGCGAGAAAGTTGTGTAATTACACAACTTTCATAATATACAGTGAGGTAAGGAAGTGAAAGACAAACAAGAATTATTAAGACAATTAATGATTTCGCTGAGTAAAAACGAAGCGGAACAAGCCGATAAATTGATAGAGGCCTTTAAAAAGGAGGTTCATGAAATAACTGCCGAAGAGGTTACGGAAGTTGCTCAGAAACTGGAAGATGAAAAAGTTTTTGCCGATGCGCAGATGCATGTTAGTATTGAAAGGAAAGTGTTTGAGATAGTCAGTAGTAAGATCCCTCAACAGGATTTGGATTCTTTTCCAAAAGGGCACCCCATTCATACTTTTCTTGAGGAAAATAAACAGATAAGTGCGCTTGTTGAAAGAGCGAGACAACTGAATGAGATGGAAAATAGCTTTACCGGTTTAAATACAGACTGGACACTCATAGCCAAACAATTTTTAAGTCTCAACATTCATTATTTGAGAAAAGAAAACCAACTGTTTCCATTCCTTGAAAAATATGGTTTTAATCACCCCAGTTCAATGATGTGGAGTCTGCACGATGAAATCAGAAGCCTCGCCAAAACTTTTTCAAAAGCAGTAGAAGAAAATGACGAAAAAACAGCGCAATATATTTTACCGGTGCTACTTCGTGAAGCCGGTGAAATGACCATCAAAGAAGAAAAAGTGCTTTTTCCCACCTCAGTCCGTCTGTTAACGGAAGATGACTGGAAAGCCATTCGGGAAGGAGAAGATGAGATAGGTTGGATGGTCGGGAAACCTCCTGCTTCCTGGCAGGCTAAAGCCAATATAGGGTCTTATTTAAACGCTTCACCCGAAAGGGCAAAGACAATACTTGACTTAATTGCCGGGTTTTTTTCAGGTAAAGGCATCCCTGAACTTCGTGAGCGCTTTGATGCAGAATTAGGTGGGGAAATCAGCGCCGGAGAATTTGCGTTTGCAGAACAAAAAATAAAAGAAAAAGGGGTTTCCGGTTTGCAACTCGAGGAAAAGATTGACGAGCTTATAAGTATTTTTAAAAAATCTTTGAAAAAAGTAAGTATTGATAACATGGAAGAAGGGCATCCCCTTGATACTTTTATAAAAGAGAACAAAGCTATCATGGCTTTAATCACCGGACTGAGAAAAGCCGGTAAAGAAATTAATTTAAAAGATGTTGACCATAAGTTTTGGGTGGAAGCTTATGATAAACTGTGGCAAATTAACACACATTATGTTCGTAAAGAGAATCAGTTGTTTCCTTACCTCGAAAAAAAAGGATTTGATACGCCGTCAACAGTCATGTGGGCTTTAGACGACAATATTCGCAACGAGATAAAATCTAATCGTTCTCTGCTTGATAATAAAAAATACGAAGAACTTTTTGATACGCAGGAAACGTTGTTCAAAGCCATTGAAGAGATGATTTTCAAAGAAGACAAAATACTTTGGCCAACAAGTTTAGAATTAATAGGCAATGATGAATGGGTAAAAATCCGGCAGGGCGAAGACGAAGTAGGATACTGTCTGATCGATGCACCACCCATGTGGAACACGAACCGGAACTATCCGGAACACCGGGAACAGAGTGGACAAAAACAGACCGTTGAGAATGTTAACCCGGTTCCTTTTGTGGCAGGCAGCGATAAATCCCGTTCTCTTGTCGGAGGAATAAATTTGGATGTAGGTACACTGACGCCGGATCAAATTAACCTGATATTTAAACATATGCCTTTCGATGTTACTTACGTGGATGAATTTGATGAAGTACGTTACTACAACAAAGGCGATGTGAGGATTTTTCCACGCAGTCCGGGTATTATAGGGCGTCAGGTAAAATATTGCCATCCGCCTAAAAGTGTGCATATTGTTGAAAAAATTATAGCTGCGTTTAAAAGAGGTGAAAAGAATGAGGCTGACTTTTGGGTCAATTTCGGTAGTAAGCTTATTTATATTCAGTATTTTGCAGTCCGTGACGATACCGGTAATTATAAAGGTGTTCTTGAAATAACTTACGACACAACGACAGCGAAAAACCTCGAAGGCGAAAAACTATTATTGGATTGGAAATAACCGAACAGGATTAAATGGATTATATTTAATAATTACAAGAAAAGACGATACAATGACATCAAACAAAAAACTCACAAAATGGAGAAAGAAATGATTCGGATTTATGTTGGTTTGGACATTTCAGCAGACATCCCGGGGGTATGGGGAATACTTGTTTTTTTTCCAGGATAAAAAATATTTATGTTAGAAGAAGAACACTCTGTTTACCCTGGCAACACGCAAAAGCAGGACTTTTTAGGGGAAGGCAGCTATGACGCGTAGAAGTTTGCTGGGTTATTTTGCGATGTTCGGACCGGGTCTCGTGGTGATGTTTGCCGATACCGATGCCGGAAGTGTAATCACCGCGTCACAGAGCGGAGCAGTGTGGGGGTATAAGCTGCTGTTGCTTCAAATTGTACTGATTCCTATTGTTTTTATGGTGCAGGAGCTTGCGGTGCGGCTGGGGCTGGTAACCGGCAAAGGACATGGCGAACTCATTCGTGAACACTTTGGCAGCAGATGGGCATGGCTTTCGGTTTCCACACTCGTGGTCGCCTGTCTCGGCGCCTTAGTTACCGAGTTTGCCGGGGTGGCAGGTGCCGGGTTGCTGTTTGGGATACCATCCTGGTTAAGCGTAAGTATGGCTGTGCTGTTTCTTTCGATTGTGGCCTGGACCGGCTCGTATCTCTCTGTAGAGCGTATTGCCATCCTGATCGGCAGCTTTGAATTGATTTTCCTGATTGTGGCCTGGTGGGCTCATCCCAGCCCTGCTGCCATGTTGAGTGGCTTGACTCAGATACCGTGGCGTCACTCCGGATATATGTACCTTGTCGTTGCCAATGTTGGTGCGGTAATTATGCCCTGGATGGTATTCTATCATCAATCCGCAGTTGTAGATAAAGGGATGAAAGTAAAAGATTTAAAGATGTCCCGCAGAGATACAGCTATCGGAGCAGTCATTACACAGCTTATCATGATAGCGATACTCGTGGCAACCGCCGCAACCATTGGAGTAAGCCATCCCGGCAAACCTTTGGATACCGTTCAGCAGATAGCGGATGCACTGACGCCTTTCTTAGGCAAGACGGTCGGGACAATCTTATTCGCACTCGGAATGGTTGGGGCGTCATTGGTGGCTGCAATTGTGGTCTCACTTGCAACTGCCTGGGGACTGGGCGAGGTGAGCGGTTATAAACGTTCCCTCGAGCACAATCCTCACGAGGCTCCCTGGTTTTATGTAATCTACACTGCAATGCTGATAATAGGTGGCGTTACGGTTGTTTCGGGAATTAACCTCGTTGACCTAAGTATTGGTGTACAAATAATGAATGCTGCACTGTTGCCGATTGTGCTGGGTTTCCTCTACCTGCTGGCGCTCAAAGCTCTGCCCAAACGTTATCGGTTGCATGGAGTCTATGCAGTGGTGGTAGGTATAGTAGTGGCTATGGCAAGTATTTTAGGGATATACGCTGCGATTATTCCGTTTTTCTAGCCGAAGTAATAACAACAGGATTGTCAGATGGTTATGATAAATCTACAAAAATAGTCCCCGTAATTATTATAGAATGCGGTATTGCATTAAGCAAATAGCAGATTCATGTCTTTTTGGCAGTAAATTATATCTTTTGGTTATGATTGAGAAAGATTGATAGGATTGAATTGAATGGAATGAATAAGGTCGTTAATCAATCTTATCAATCCTATCAATCTCTATTTCAATCTCTATTTCAATCTCTATTTCAATCTCTATTTCAATCTCTATTTCAATCT
>CAZRAW010000087.1:0-9449 GCA_964598065.1 uncultured Lentimicrobiaceae bacterium | reverse complement strand
TCATGAGAAGTCAAAATACGAAGAGTAAAGGTAAGCGCAGATTTTCGACTCGCAGGAATAGCCTTTGCTATTTCGAGAATCGGAAATCGAGCATTGCCTTTAATCAAAGCAGTTTGGCTTCGCAATAGATCAATTTGTGAATTAATCAGGCTAAAACTCAGAGGTGAAATAAAATTGAATATCAGGATATTTTTCCTGAGCCATCTGCAGCGAAAAGGGCGAGTCGGCGAGAAAAACCTCGCGGCCTTCTTTGTCTATGGCAATCTGCCCGCGTTTGCGTGCTCTGAAATCTTTTAGTTGTTCTTTATTTTCGCTAATAAACCAGACCGTTTTGTACAGTGTAATCGGTTCGTAGCGACATTTGGCGTTGTACTCGTGCTCCAGCCGGTATTGAATCACTTCAAACTGCAGGGCGCCCACGGTTCCTATGATCTTCCTTCCGCTCTGCTTTCCGGTAAAAAGCTGTGCCACCCCTTCGTCCATAAGCTGGTTGATGCCTTTGGCAAGTTGTTTAGATCTCATAGGATCAGCATTCACCACATAACGGAAAAGCTCAGGCGAAAAGCTTGGAATTCCTTTGAAATGCAGCATTTCGCCTTCGGTGAGCGTATCACCGATTTTAAAATTACCCGTGTCGTGTAATCCCACAATGTCGCCGGGATAAACAGCTTCTACCACGGATTTTTTCTGTGCCATGAATGCCGTCGGACTGGAAAATTTCAGCAACCGGTTTTGACGTACATGCAGATAGTTGGTGTTTCGCCTGAAAACACCGGAAACCACTCGTACAAAAGCAATGCGGTCGCGATGTTTGGGGTCCATGTTGGCGTGGATTTTAAACACAAATCCGGTAAATGCTTCATCCTCCGGCTTTATAAATCGCTTGTCGCTTTCGCGCCCCAGCGGGGCGGGTGCAACTTCGATAAAAACATCCAGCAACTCTTTCACCCCGAAATTGTTGAGCGCACTGCCGAAAAATACCGGCGAAATATCTCCCGAAAGATAAGCTTCTTTCCGGAACGATGGATAAACTCCCTGCACCAGCTCCAGCTCTTCGCGCAGATTTCCGGCATCATCACCAAGATAATCCTTTAGTTCGGGATTGTTCATGTCATCAAACCGGATACTCTCCTCAATAGTTTGTTTGCCTGGAGAAAACAGCTGCAGGTTTTTGTAATAAATATTGTAAACCCCTTTGAAAGTGCTTCCCATGCCAATGGGCCAGCTCAGCGGAGTTACTTTCAGCCCGAGTTTCTGTTCAATTTCGTCCAACAAATCGAAAGCATCTTTGCCCGGGCGATCCAGTTTGTTGATAAACACCATCATGGGCGTTTTGCGCATACGGCATACTTTGACCAGCTTTTCGGTTTGCGGCTCCACGCCTTTGGCTACATCAATCACCACAATAGCGCTGTCAACTGCCGTCAGTGTGCGGAAGGTATCTTCGGCAAAATCCTGGTGGCCGGGGGTGTCAAGGATGTTGATTTTGGTGTCGCGGTATTCAAAACCCATGACGGATGTGGCAACGGAAATTCCACGCTGCCGTTCGATTTCCATCCAGTCGGAGGTTGCTGTTTTTTTAATTTTGTTGGACTTCACCGCACCGGCTACCTGAATGGCTCCGCCGTAAAGCAACAGTTTTTCCGTCAATGTTGTTTTCCCTGCATCGGGGTGACTGACAATGGCAAAGGTACGTCGGCGTGCGATTTCTTTTTTATTAACCATGGGTGAAATTTGAGGGTGCAAAAGTAGAAAAAGCGGGGAAACCGGCGGTAAAAGAATTTATTGGTAAATATTATTTGATTTTCTTTATTGAATTGGCGGTAACGGTTACCTGCCGGTGTTCTGTCGTCTGTCTTTATGTGATAAAGTAATTTCGTTTTGTTTGATACATCAGTAAATACCCTCTTTTGCTATCATTACTTAAAAACGAATGGCTTATTAATGTTTCAACCGGGTTTTGTTTCTCTAAAAACGGGTTAAGCAGCTTTTCTATTCTGCTTTCAGTTACCCCTATCCTTTTGGCAAATTCTATAAAATCGCTTTTGGAAGGATGGCCGCTCTTTTTGTATTCAGCACTCCTGAATTCGTCTGCAAACAATCCTTTATCTAAAGCAAAATCTGTGTCGTCAACATGCAATCTTGTATTCACTAAATCATACGCAGGGCTTAGCAAATAGTCGCCTTGGGATGATTCCAGTAATGAAAAATTTTTCAAGTGTGCATCACCATTTGAAAAAAGGAAATCGAACACCACCAATGAAAAATATTTTTCTATTTCTACTCTCCATGCCGGAACAAATTTTTGTATCAACATTCCAACTTCTTCATAGCTGTAATCATATTTGAAATTGGCCCCGGTATTGTCTTTTGTTTTTCCGGCAAGGCTTGCAAAATCTTCTTTACCCCATTTTTTGCCATCTTTTTTCACATCAAATCTTTTGGTGATATATGCCGGCGAGCCGTTCTTAAAAAAGATCATGGCGTTTTCAGCCGTATTTATTTTATACACCTGCTTTGCTATTTGCATGGTAAGGTGTTCATTTGCCGGTACCTCATCAACTTTTTTCAAATCTCCCGGTATAGGTTTTAGTATGTAAGTTCCTTGTTCCCCCTCGTTAGTCAAACGTAATTGGTTTTTTTCAAGTAAAAAGCTCAGTTTTTCCTGCACTCCCGATATGGATATGCGCTTGCGGTTTTCCATGAACTGTTCCGCAACTTCTTCGCTTTGTTGTGGTGGTTCATAAGGCAAAACATGGCTAACTTTTTTGCCATTAAATAAATTTCGCAAACAGCTTGGGCTGTATGTATTAAAACCATCAGCCAAAGTTCCGGGGCAGACTTCAATTGATAATGGAAAATCGAAACTCTTATTTTTAATAATATTATCCTTCATAACCCATTACCATTTATCCATTGTCAATTGGTTTTACTGTTATCGCTCCTATGGTATCGTATTGTGCCGTTGCCATTAGCAAGCCGAAATTGTCTTCTTCATCAATTTGCAATTGTGTGCTTTGCAATTTTCTGTTCACACCTTCGCTTAGCATATTATAGAAGAATGGAAATAAAAATTCACTGCGATATTCTTGCTGCGTTTTCGGAAGTGTTAAACTTATAGGGGCTTTTGTGGCATCATTGAAGTAAGCATCATCGTATCTAAACACGAACTGTTGACGGTTTTCTTCTGTCAGCTTTCCGGCTAAAACTCCGTTTCGGTATATTTCCATTGCTCTCATTTACTCAATTTTTTTCCCCGCCTCGCAGGTAAGCCGGGGTTTTTACTTCAAGTATCAGCTCCATGCCTAACACTTCTGTTATTTTATTCAATACTTCCAATGACGGATTCCCCTGTCCCCGTTCTATTTTATACAAAGTATTGGTGCTTACTTTTGCCAATTCTGCCAAGTGTGGCTGGGTTATGTTTAACTCCTTTCTTCTGTTTTTTATGGCTTCGCCAATTTGTTTTACTAACATTATAGTGTGATTTCAGAGGCAAAAATAGTTATTATTTCTCAATTAAGCAAGTAAAACCACAACATAATGTGATTTCTGGGTATCCAGTTCAAATTTGATAAGGATAAACACTCCAAATCACATTCTAATGTGATTTTAATGGAAATTATTCTAAAATGAATGTTTGGATGCTGTACGGTCACTAAATACGTTTGGGGATAACTTCGAAACATTGCCCACCATTAGTGTTTTCATATTGTCCGGATTCAGATACTTCCCGGCCAGCGCAAGCAAATCGTCCGGCGTAAGCTGCATCATCTGCTCCAGACTATCTTTGTAAAACGAAAACGGAATGCTCAGCTCGGCGCTTTTTTTGAACCGCTCGGCCAGCTGCATAGGGCCGTCAAAATTGCTAAGATAAGAACCGTAAACGTAATTTTTTACTGTGTTCAGCTCTGTTTCACTGATTTTTTCTTCACACAGGCGATGCATTTGATGTTTAATTTCCTGCAAAGCTTCTGCCGTATATTTTGCATTTACTTCGGTAGCAACGACAAACATACTGGCATAACGGTGGTTTTGGATAGCAGACAATATCCCGTAAGTGTATCCTTTTTCTTCCCTGATACTGCTCATAAGCCGTGAGCCGAAATAACCGCCCAGCACAGTGTTCAGCAAATTTAACCCCGGAAAATCAGGATGATTGCGCGAGATGCTGAGTGTTCCCAAACGCAAAGCCGACTGCAAAGCTCCCTCTTTTTCAATTAATTTTTGCTGTCGCGGCTCAGGGATAACAAAATCCTTACGCACAGCTACTTTCTTTGTACTATTTTTCTGCGGAAGGGAGCCCAACATACGATTTACATTTTGCAAAAGCGGCTCATCAATTTTTCCACTCAGGATAACATAAAAACCGGCATTGTAATAGTGGAGACGATAAAAGTCAATAAGATTTTCACGGGTGAGTTTTCCAAAATCGTCGGCTTCAGGCACCTGACCGTAAGCCGATTTCTCGCCGAAAATCAATTTGTTGAACGCCTGCGAAGCTTTGTAACGTACTTTTTGGATATTAACCTGATATTCCTGCCTTTTCCGGTCGGTATAAATGGAAAGTTCTTCCTCCGGGAAGACAGCTTCGGTAATAAGCTCGGCCATGAGAGGCAGCAGTCTGTCGTAATATTTCGTAAGCCCGTAAAGTGTAATACCGGCTGTATCTTTGGTGAGAAAATAATCGGTATAAGCCCCGTAAAAATCCAGCATCTTCGCTATTTGAAAAGATGAATGATTACGGGTTCCTTCGCCAAGCAAATCATTAACAGCGGACGCCTGTAGTTTGACCTTCTGGAATGAAGTGCCTGCATCAAAAATTAGATCGAGGCGCGTAACTTCCTGGTTTTCTCCCGGAATGATGTACGCGGGAAGTTTGTTATCGAGAACGATTTTTTCCGGGTCTGCAATATTCAGTTTTTCGAAACCGGCAGGCTGCGGCATTATTGTCCGGTCGGGATGAATTATTTTGCTCATAATTTCTTTTTGGCTTTGTAATACAACACATTTTTTCTATCCGGCTGAAACAACGTGGCGGCAGTTTTTTGAATATCCCCAACCTGCACGCTTAGATAACGTTCCACTTCGTGATTGAACATTTCCGCATCGCCCAGCATCTCGTAATAGCTGAGCGCCATGGCCCTGCCCAGTACCGAAATTTCCGAAAAGACAAGAACTGCTTCAGCTTTGTTTTTCACTTTTTGCAATTCTTCTTCCGGAACAGGTTTTGTGATTAGATTGTTTAATTCCTGCATAACGGCTTTTTCGGCTTCCCCGAAAGTTACCTGCGGATAGAGTTTTCCGGTAACGAGAAACATACCTCCATCCAAATCGCCGGAGATATAGGCATTGACTTCGGAGAGTAGTTGGTCTTCTTTTACAAGTTTTTGAAAAAGGCGGGAAGAGTTGCCGTTGGAAAGGATATCACTCAGCAGGTCAACAGTGTAATATTCCGGATCGGTTCGTTTGGGCATACGCCAGGCCATGTAAAAAGCATCCTGAGGTACATCGCGCTCTACCGTCAGGCTACGGGCTTCGATTTGTTCCGGTTCCTGCGGATAATGTCTCTCCGGCGTTTTCCCGGAAGGGATATCGCCAAACCATTTTTCTGTGAGTTTTCTTATCTGTTCAGTTTCTACATCGCCGGCCACGCAAAGGATGGCATTGCCAGGATTGTAATATTTTTTGTAGAACGCTTTGACATCCGGCATGGTTGCTTTTTCGATGTGGCTGATATCCTTCCCAATGGTGTTCCAGCGGTAAGGATGTTTTTTGTAAACCAGCGGCTTAAGTAGCAAATAAACATCGCCGTAAGGCTGATTCAGGTAACTTTGTTTAAACTCTTCAATGACCACCTGGCGTTGTACTTCGAGACTTTTCGGGCTGAAAGCGAGTGAGAGCATACGGTCCGATTCGAGCCAGAAGGATGTTTCGAGACTGGTTTTAGGCAGTGTCAGATAGTAATTGGTAAAATCGTTGTTGGTAAAGGCATTGTTCTGACCGCCGGCTTTCTGCAAAGGCTCATCGAATTGCGGAATGTTTACCGAACCGCCAAACATGAGGTGCTCAAACAGATGGGCAAAACCGGTTTTGTCCGGTTCTTCATCGCGACTCCCCACTTTGTACAGAATGTTTATTGCCACAATGGGCGTGGTTTTGTCTTTGTGTACCAAAACCGTAAGTCCGTTGTTGAGTTTAAAGCGATCGAAACCGAGCATAGGCGTATCTTTTTGTTCTGTTTTCAGAGCGCGCAAAAGTACAAAAGCTGTGGGATTGAAAAAAACCCCGCCACAAAGGCAGGGCTTTCAGAAAATGGAGAATGTTAACAAAAAATTATCAATTATGAAAGAACTTACAATGACTTATGTCTGTTTTGTGCCATCGGTTTTTGTCGGTAGTCGGCCATAAACTTTTTCACGGCCGGCGGCAAATCGTCGATTTCAGGTTCTGCTTCCTGTTGAAAAACCAATTTTTCAAGTTTTTCGTAGCGGTACTGCCGGGCTATTTTTTTTGCGTTGAACGGAAGCGGGGCAACTTTTTCCTCGTTTTCTTTGGAAAAATAATTTTCTTCCAGTTTCTGAAACAGAGCTTCCGAGGCAATGGCTGTCGTGTTGAAAGAGAGGTCGTTTAGATTCTCTTTCTCATCGACACGAATAAGGGGGTTTAAATTCTTGTCCTGATTTTTCTCCGGCTGGGCGCTCAGGATACCGGTACCCGTAAAAAGGAGTATTAGTAAGACCGGGAAATATGTTTTTATTGTTTTCATGATGTTTTTATTTTTTCGTTATATTACAGGTTTATCCATAAGCGTGCCACAAATTATAAATTATTATAAATCAGGATATTATAATGGGTTTTTGGTTTGATGTACCAAACAGAAAATGTCTGGTAACAGGACACTTTTGTCCGGTAACGAACAGTTATTCTATTTTGAAAAAGAGTGGAAGTAGAAATCCAGAAGTTTTTGGGAAGCTTCGTAAGGCGACAGCTGCCGGTTAAGGATTTGGGTTTTGTACTCTTTCAGCCGTTTTTTGATTTCCGGATGCTGAAAAAAATGGTCGTGAACAGACTGGTGAATGGTCTCTTCAAACAGCTTATAATCCTGATTTTTACGGTTTTCTTCAAAAGAGCCGTTTTCTTTGGTAAGCCGGAGAAAAGCTTCAATCTGCTGCCACACCTGCGGCAGGTTTTCGCCGTACAACGCCGAGGCGGTCATCACCGAAGGCTGCCAGCCGTTGGGAAGCGGCGGGAAAAGATGCAGGGCATTTTCGTATTCGCGTTTAGCGAGGTTGGCTTTGTTTTTATTTTCGCCATCGGCTTTGTTGATAATGATCAAATCGGCCATCTCCATGATGCCGCGTTTGATACCCTGCAATTCATCGCCACCGCCGGCCAGCATCAGCAGCAGGAAGAAATCAACCATTTGGGCAACCGCGGTTTCCGACTGTCCCACCCCCACCGTTTCCACAAAAACAATATCGTAGCCGGCTGCTTCGCACAGGATCATGGCCTCGCGTGTTTTGCGGGCCACACCGCCCAGTGTACCGGCGCTGGCCGAAGGACGAATGAAAGCTTTCTCGTTGACGCTCAGCTTTTCCATGCGGGTTTTGTCACCGAGGATACTGCCTTTGCTACGTTGGCTGCTGGGGTCAATAGTGAGAACGGCCACGCGATGTCCCTGTTCGATAAGATTCAGCCCGAAACTTTCGATAAAAGTACTTTTCCCCACACCGGGTACGCCGGTAACACCGAGACGCAATGCTTTTCCCGAAAGGGGGAGACATTTCCGGATAAGTTCACGTGCGCGGCTGTTATCTTCGGGTAAAGTGCTTTCAATCAGGGTAATAGCCTGACTCAACAAGGAGCGGTCTCCCAACCTGATACCTTTAACATAGTCGTCAACACCAAATGGGGGTTTTTTGAACTTATCAGGCTTTTGCTGCAGCAAAGGATTAACCGTTTCAGGTTTTTCCACCCCGGCATTTACCCTGAGGGCGCTTTTTTTATGTGATTTCTTGCTGTTCATTATTAGGCATGACAAAAGTACGTAAAACAGAAGAGGTAGTTATTTCTCAACCTGAACTTCGTTTTAAGTGCAGTTATGTCCTTCATTTTCAATTTAGCGCGCCATGCTTTACATTAGGTTCAGTCGTTGTAAGTGTAAAGTACTTTTTTTACAGTTACAACTAAAACCCCTCTCGATCCGGGAAATGTTTTTTTTGTCAGCTCCGCGAGACTACCGGAAGTTTGGATTTCGCCCTTTCCGGATAGCTTGCACCCCTGGCCAAATTTACCGGAAGGTCGCTGTAAACTTTTTGAGCCTATCAGCAACTCCACCGAACTGCCTTTCTTAATATTCTCTTCGGTTTTACGGTATCCCCATGCGGGAATTCTCACTTCTTCTCCTTCGACACCAAGCGTTCTTGCATAATCGCCCCATGTGCCAACGGTATGGGCTCCCTCATCGCTACTGGTAACAATGGCAATAAACTCCGTTTTATCCAGCACTTTTTTCCATTGCTCTCTTTGTTTTTCCATAGCTTACACTCCTTTTATCGTTATTATCAGGCCAACAAATGTAATATATTTCAATTGAACAAATACCGAATGAAGCCTTGAAAACCCCAGATTTACTTTTTCGTTCGTTTACCCCAGTCGTTTCAACATATTGAGCTCTTTTTCGGTGAGGAAGCGCCACTTTCCGCGCGGCAGGTCTTTTTTGGTGAGGCCGGCGAGAAAGACGCGATCCAGTTTTATCACCTGGTAACCGAGATGCTCAAAAATCCTACGGACGACACGGTTTTTGCCGGAATGCAGTTCAATACCTATTTGTTTTTTGTCATCGGCACCGGCCACATAAGCAATGCTGTCGGGAACAATTTTCCCATCTTCGAGATCTATGCCATCGGCGATACTGATCATGTCGTTTTTGGTGAGGTTTTTGTCGAGAAAAACGTGGTAAATCTTCTTAATACGAAATTTGGGGTGCATGAGCTTTTTGGCCAGCTCGCCATCGTTGGTAAACAGCAGCAGTCCCATAGTGTTGCGGTCGAGCCGGCCTACCGGATAAATACGTTCGGGGCAGGCTTTTTCCACGAGATTCATAACCGTGCGCCGGTTAAAGGGGTCATCGGAGGTCGTCAGAAAACCTTTTGGTTTATTAAGCAGCAGATAACGCGGCTTCTCCTGTTTCAGTGTTTGACCGCCAAATTGCACTTTGTCGCCGGGCATAACCTTGGTGCCCAGGCGGGTAATCACTTCTCCGTTTATTGTTACCGCACCGCCTTCGATAAGCTGGTCGGCTGCACGGCGGGAAGCTACCCCTGCGTTAGCAAGATATTTGTTCAGACGGATACCTTCGTTGGGGGTTTCCGGTTTCGCCCCTTTTTTCTCCGGTTTTTCAACCTTTTTCCATTGCTTAGGTTTTCCGGGTTTTGAAAAAGATC
>CAZRAW010000086.1:0-9513 GCA_964598065.1 uncultured Lentimicrobiaceae bacterium | reverse complement strand
TTCACTTCACAAAATCCAAATCTGACGCACATCTGAGCTTTTCAGCAAACCCTAAGTATGGATGTATAAAACAGGAAGAAATTATCACAAAACAAAATAGTCTACCGCTGCCACCTTTTCCACCGTATCTTTCATTCGGTTGAGAATTTTGACATGGTCGGGATGCGAACGATAGGCATCCAATCCGGCTTCATCGTTAAAATCTGCAGTAAGTACGAGATGGTACGCCGACGGCTTTTTGCTGATATTTAATCCCACCTCCATGGCTTTCAAAGGGTCGATGGACGATACAAGCGCTTCGAGAAGCTGTTTAATCTCCGAAGATATCATTTCAACGTTCTGGTCATCGTTGAATTTCATCATAACAACATGTCTAAACATTATTTTTTTCTTTACTTTTTTTTACAAAAAATCCGGCCAACTTCTTCCTCGAAATGCTATGTTCCTCCATTCCCTCCGACCCCAACAGATAGGATATGGGAGAGAGTTCGGGGAGGTTCTCTCCCAAAACACGAAAAACAGCAGCCACGGGAACGGCAATAAACATTCCGGGCAATCCCCAGATAAATCCCCCGAAAGTGATGGCAAGAATAATCATAAAAGGGTTAATACTTACATGAGAACCCACGATATTGGGGGTCAGGACATTATTCTCAATAAATTGAACAATAATAAACTGAATAACAACAAGAAAAGCGTACTGTGGAGAATTCATTGTAAAAACAGCAATAAAAAGCGGAAACATATAGCCGATAATAGTTCCGTAGTAAGGTATAAAATTCATTATTGCCGCCAATACGCCGAGCAGCAAGGCGTGTTTCATACCAATAATTACAAAACCCGTACTGTTTAATACCACCAGTATGGATACTACGACAAAAACGCCGGTCATGTAATGTACTACAAGCTGATTAACCTCATCAAGAATTTTCCGCGCAATGGCATGCTTTTTTGCGGGAACAATCATGAGTATGAAATTATGAAACTTATTGCGATAGAAAAGCAGGAAAAAAATATAGACCGGCATAATACCCACGGTAAAAACCGTTTGAAATGTGGCTCCGAATGTCTTTTTAATATTGTTTCCGCTAAAACTCAACAGGTTTCCCGCAAAGAGCTTAAACTGTTCTTTCAACTGAGGCGTTTCAACGCCGGTCAACTGTGTTAAATGTTTAAAAATCGAATTCACGTTTCTACCGGCAGTTATTTTCAATCCCGGAAGGTCTTCAAGGAAAAGCCCCATCTGCTTATAAATAAAAAATACCAGACCGGTAACGATCGAAATCCCCACAAGAATACTGATGATGTTGGCAAGGATTCGCGGAACCCTGTGCTTTTCAAGGAAGCTTGCGATGGGGTAGAGCAAGTAAGCGAAAAGGCCACCTAATGTAATAGGATAAAGATAATTACGAAACTCTGTAAGTATGAAGTAAGTAAGCCACAAAAACAGCAATACAATTGTGAGCCGGAGAATAAGCGGAAGTTTCAGTGTTTCTTTCATAGGAAAATCAAAAGCCAAATGTAAACATAATTATTTTTCATCCGGAAACTTTTTTTGTCCTGAAAAATCGGGATTTGGAAGTCCCCAAGTTCGATAAAGTCGGGTTTGCAAACCCCGACCAGCAGCGGGTGGGTGAATGGTGAATTAGTAAAGCCGTGAGAGAACGTTCAATTTACCATTCACCAAAAAAGACAACAAACTACAACACACAATCCATTAGGGACAATCTAAATAATTACTCTGCCAAACTTTTATTTTTTACATTTGCCGACTAAAGCAAAAAGAAAAATGCGGTTTAAAATTGGCGATAAAATCAGATTTCTAAATGAAACGGGTGGCGGGGTAGTTACCGCAATAATAGACAATAAGTTAGTAAAAGTTGAAACTGAAGATGGGTTTGAGATGCCCGTTCTCAGTAAAGATTTAATTCCTGATTTCCGCGAACAAGAAGCAGAGCAAATAATTTTTTCTTCAGGTACTTCGCCGAAAGCATATCTTCCAAAAGAGGAAGAACCCACGGTTGAAGAAAACAATGTAAGCGAAATCAGCCCTTGGGGACGGGTAAATGAAGAGGAGGGATTTTATCTGCTTTTTGAGCCACACGAACAGCAATGGGTGCTTACAGGAGATGTTGATGTTGTTCTTGCCAACCATACTCCTTTCGATATACTTTATAACCTTTTCCTAAAGCGAGACGACAATATGCAGGGGGTAGATTACGGTTCCGTACCCCCAAACTCAAAAATCATTCTGGCAACCATCACCCGGGATGAAATTGCCCATTGGATACATGGTATTATACAAATCCTAATCCATAAGACCATGCCCGAAAAAGTCTTTTTCCCCATCCATTCTGTCGTAGATATTCGGGAAAACCGGTTTTTTAAAGAAGGTAGTTACCAGACCAACACCCTCACCAACGGGAAAGCCATTATTTCGGTCATTGCCCTGCGGTCAACTTTCCACGAAGCTGTGGAAAACGCTTTACAACAAAAATTTGACTCCGAACCGGAAAAGACGAAAACCACCGTTAAACGCGAAATTCCTTTCATTGAAAAGTTTCGCACGGATGTTGGCGAGGCTGTAGTCGATTTACATATTGGCGAAATAGTGGATAATATTACGGGTCTGGAAAGTCGCGACATGTTTCAATTGCAAATAAACCATTTCAGAAAAGCACTGGAAAGCGCTATTGCCGAAGGCTATCGCAAAATTACTTTTATTCACGGTGTGGGAAACGGAACATTAAAAAATGCCATTATTAATGAATTAAAAGAATATGAACATCCGGAAGGCTCCATAGCTTCTATCATCAAATTTGGTGTGGGAGCGTTGGATGTGTCCATAGATAAAAATAAAAACTAAAATTCAACTAAATAAATGCTTGAATTAAGCTACTTTAAGAATCTGATTTTGAAAATATGTAAGTTTTAGCCATAATTATATAACAAGTAACCCTGATGATAAATTAATTTTGTAACCTGCTTCAAAAGTATTAATCAACTTAAAAAAGATTGGGACATGAGTTACTGTTTCACCAAAACAACCAAATAAATATGAAAAAATTATCCAATATATTTTTCTCCATGCAAAGTATGGGCGTTTTAATTCTAATTTTCGCCTTTAGCATTGGAGCAGCTACCTTTATCGAAAACGATTTTGGCAGTACGGCAGCGAGAGCTGTGGTTTACAACGCTACATGGTTTGATATTTTGCTCGGCTTGCTGGCCGCAAATCTAATTGCCAATATTATCCGGTATCGCATGTATCGCAAGGGAAAATTTACGATGTTTCTTTTCCATTTTGCTTTTCTGATTATTCTTTTGGGGGCAGCCATCACCCGTTTTGTAAGCTTCGAAGGCATGTTGCATTTGCGTGAAGGCGAAACTGCAAACGCTATTCTCTCCGACCGTACCTATGTACAGGTCAGCGCCGTAACCGATAATACTTCCGCAAAAGCAGAAAAACACGTATTGCTTTCTGCTCTCACCCCCAACGCCTATCACCAGAACCTGAAAGTAGGCAATAAACGTATTGAATTAAAGGCGGTTAAATTTATTCCCGATGCCCGTGAAGTAATTTCAGAAGGTCAAACCGGAGCTCCTGTTATTACTTTGGTTATCGCTACCAGCACCATGAAACGGGTGAATCTTTATCTTAAAAGCGGTGATGAACAACAGATTGGAAATCATATAATAAAATTTGGAAAAGCAAATGACCCTAAGGCGGTGAATATTTCCTTAAAAGGAGGCTTGCTTTTCATTGCGACTCCCGATTCGATGCACACCACTTCCATGAAAGGCGGACCATCTGAGACTCTGGCTCCCGGTAAATCCTATCAATTGGTAAAAGGAAAACTATACAGCGAAAACGGACTGAATATGGTATTGACCAATTTTTATACTCATGGCAAAATTGATTATGTCTCCGGCGGGAATAAAAATGCCAATTTGATGGACGTGGTGGTTGTGAAAGCCACGTCGGGAACCCGGTCAAAAGAGGTTATGCTCAGAGGAGGTAAAGGTTATCGTGGTGAGGAAAACCTTTTTACACTTAACGGTATCAATTTAAAACTGGATTATGGCTCCAGAGAGATAAAATTACCCTTTTCCATCGAGCTGAAAAAATTTGTGCTGAAGCGTTATCCTGGTTCCATGAGCCCTTCGAGCTACGCCAGTCGTGTGGTTATTATTGATAAAGAAAGAAACGTGAATATGCCTTACCATATCTACATGAACCATGTTTTAAATTACAGGGGATACCGGTTCTTCCAGTCTTCTTACGATCTGGACGAGCACGGTAGCATTTTCTCGGTAAACCATGACTATTGGGGAACTTTTTTTACGTATGCAGGTTATCTCCTGATGGCTTTGGGTATGTTCCTGTCGCTACTAAACACCAACAGCTATTTTTCTGCCTTGGGAAGATATTTGAAGAAGACATCAGCCACAGCCAAAACAATTCTCCTTATACTATTTTTCACAGCCACTTTTTCAACAGCCGGTTATGCCCAGTCCGGACATTTTAATTTTAACAGGATTCCGAAAATAAACAAAACGGAGGCTAATCAATTCGGCCATCTTTTGGTACAATCCAACGACGGCAGAATAAAGCCGGTGAACACTCTGGCAAGTGAAATATTGAGGAAACTCTCATGGAAAAGCCGTTTCCACGGTCTGACTCCCGACCAGGTTTTGCTGGGAATGATAAGTAGCCCAAGGTACTGGCAACAGGTTCCCATGATTAAAGTCTCCAGTAAAAAGCTGGCAAGGATTATTGGCATAAAAGGGAAATACGCCTCCTATTTTGACTTTATTGATATGAAAAATAATACCTACAAGCTTCAAAAATACGTTTCGAAGGTTTATGCTGAAAATCCTTCAAAGAGAGGCGTGTTCGATAGGGAGGTTATGAAAGTGGACGAACGTATGAACATTGCCTATATGGTTTATACGGGACAATTTCTTAAAATGATACCCGATCCGAAAGACCCGCTTCATGCATGGTATTCACCTGCAGCGAAGCTCACTACCTTGTCAGGTCAAGATTCGCTGATGGCTGTCAGTGTTATCCCGCAATATTTACGGTCGCTGGCAAATGGGAAAACGAAACTGGCCCATAAACTGTTGACAGATTTTTCTTCATACCAAAAGGAATACGGAGCCTCACTGATTCCTTCGCAGAGTAAAATCGATGCCGAAATTCTTTACAATCGCTGGATGATTTTCTTTCGACTCGCCATAGCGTATGGCATAATAGGTCTGATTATGATTGTCCTGACATTTGTCGCCATTTTTAAAGACAACAAAACTCTCCGGATAATTTTGAATTTCTTTGTTGGTGTCATTTTTATCGGGTTTTTATTACAGACCTTCGGACTTGGACTTCGCTGGTATATTTCGGGACATGCCCCGTGGAGTAATGGTTATGAGTCCATGATATACATTGGCTGGGTTACAATACTGGCGGGTTTGCTGTTTTCAAGGCGGTCGAAAATGACGATAGCCGCCACTACTTTACTAGCTTCTATCATCCTGTTTGTGGCACATTTAAGCTGGATGGATCCGGAAATTACCAACCTCGTACCCGTATTGAAATCCTATTGGCTGACCATTCACGTTTCCGTGATCACAGCGAGTTACGGATTCCTGGCTTTGGGCGCTCTGTTGGGTTTTTTCAACCTGATTTTAATGATTATGAAAACGCCCAAAAATCGTTTGATTATGATCGAACACATTAAAGAGCTGACCACTATCAACAAACGAACGCTTATTGTCGGTTTATACATGCTTGCCCTGGGGACTTTTATCGGCGGGGTATGGGCTAACGAAAGCTGGGGAAGCTATTGGGGATGGGATCCTAAAGAAGCCTGGGCATTGGTCAGCATATTGGTTTACAGCTTTATCGCACACATGCGATATATTCCGGGGTTGAAATCCAGATTTACTTTTAATCTTGCTTCCATAATCGGCTTTTTCTCTATTTTAATGACCTATTTCGGGGTAAATTACTATCTCCCGGGATTACATTCTTATGCCAGTAGTACTCCTGTTCCCATTCCCGATTTTGTTTATTACATACTCGGTGTGATAATCTTAACGATAATTTGGGCATATTATAACGAACAACGGCTTAAAAAGTTGAAAGGATAAAAGACCTTTATTTCTTCTTCGACACAGCTTTCAGGGCAATGCGATCTACCAATGACGGGGCAATCAGCTTAAGCCATAATCCAGCTTTGGCTTTAGTCGTCATAACCAGTTCCCGCCTTCGTCCGGCAATAGCAGGAATCATAAGGTCAACACATCGCTCAACAGTCATAGCTCCGGCTTCGTCCAGCGGACTTTCCCCCAATGGTTTTCCATCGCTTCCCATGGCGTGTGCACGCACTTCGGTAGAGACAAACCCCGGATAAATCATGGTTACACTCACGGTGCCTTTCAATTCGATGCGCAACGTGTCGAAAAATCCGGCCATAGCATGTTTGCTCGCCGCATAACCGCTACGAGTGGGAACACCGGTTTTCCCGGTAAGACTGGAAACGCCCACCAAACGACCTTTGGTTTTTTTCAGGTAGGGCAGAGCGTAAAAAGTGCAATACAAACTGCCAAAGTAGTTTACCTGCATAATCTGTTCAAACGGAGTCAAATCAGTAAACTCCTCAAAATAAGCCCACATGGTTATCCCGGCATTATTGATAAGAACATCGATTTCTCCATATTTGTCAACTACCTTTTCGATGAAATCTTTACAATTTTCTTTGATGGAAACATCCACAGGAATGGCGAGGGCACTACTACCTTTTTTCCGGCACACTTCAGCCACAGCCTCCAATTTCTCTGTGTTCCGTGCGCCGAGGGCCAGCGAGGCGCCCGCTTCCGCCATCCTAAAAGCCAACTCCTTCCCTATTCCTGAAGAAGCGCCGGTGATAACAATTACCTTATTCTTAAACGAATATTTTGCCATGATATCAATACTTTTTTGCGAATGTAAAAAATTCAAAGCAGACAGGCCTAAAGTTCCCGGCCACAAATGCAAAGAATGCTTAATTTTGAAGAAAAATTACAGCCTATGGCAAAAGTATTGGTCATCGATGACGAAAGCAGTATCCGCCGGACATTGAAAGAAATTCTGGAGTTTGAGAAATATGAAGTTGACATGGCCGCCAACGGTATGGATGGTCTGGAACTAATCAAGGCTACGGCTTATGATGTCATCCTGCTGGACATAAAAATGCCGGAAATGGATGGCATGGAAGTACTGGCAGCTCTTCAGCAGTTTACAGACTGCCCGGTGATTATGATATCCGGCCACGGAACCATAGAAACGGCCGTGGAAGCTATTAAAAAAGGCGCGTATGATTTTATTGTAAAGCCGCCTGACCTGAACCGGCTACTCATCACACTGCGAAATGCCATTGACAAAAAAGAGTTGGTGAGCCAGACAAAAACACTGAAAAAAGAAATAGAAAAAAAGTATGAAATTGTCGGTCAATCACCTGTCATGATTCAGCTGAAAGAGATGATTACCCGCGTGGCCCCCACCAATGCACGGGTGCTTATTGAAGGAGAAAACGGCACCGGTAAAGAGCTGGTAGCCCGGCAGATTCACGAACAGAGCAACCGGCAGAAATCATCGTTTATTGAAGTCAATTGCGCTGCTATTCCTTCCGAACTGATTGAAAGCCAGCTTTTCGGACATGAAAAAGGTTCTTTTACTTCGGCTGTAAAACAACGGCACGGCGATTTTGAGCTGGCCCATGGCGGAACTTTGTTTCTCGATGAAATCGGGGACATGAGTCTGTCAGCTCAGGCCAAAGTTTTACGCGCTTTACAAGAAAATACAATTACACGTGTTGGCGGAGAGAAAGAAATTACGGTTGACGTTCGTGTGTTGGCCGCTTCCAACAAAAACCTGCCCGAAGAAATCAAAAAAAGAAACTTTCGTGAAGACCTTTATCATCGGCTGAGTGTCATTGTCATGCAGGTACCGCCGCTACGCGACCGGTTAGACGACATTCCGTTGCTTGTGGAGCATTTTATCAATGAATTGACCCAGGAACAGGGGAAACCGGCAAAAAAAATTACCGACGCCGCACTGAGAATGCTACAAACTTTTCAATGGAGCGGCAATGTGCGAGAGTTGCACAATGTAGTGGAACGGTTGCTCATCCTCTGCGAAAAAGAAATAACCGAAAAAGATATTGAGACTTTTGTAAAACCGTTGATGCTGTGAGAACATACTTTTTGACTCGTTCTGAACTTTTTGTAAATCTATTTCGGGATAAAACACATCCGGCATAGCTTTTTTTCGCCGTTGGCATAAAAATTGCTGATGGAAACAGTGGCAACCGAACAATTTTATTACTTTTGCCATCCCGATTTGGCAATGTTCTTTGACATGAGGGGCTGACTGGTTTTGACAGCATTTGAACGGATAGGTAAGCATGCCGGGCAAGGTAACACAACCCGTAAAACCGCGTTACACACAATTTTATTTGGCGAACCTAATTACGCTCTCGCAGCCTGATCGAAGTTATAGTAGACAGGCTTCATTCTCCGTCGAAGTTACGGGGGACGAGACGGCTCGCAGGTGGAGATGTCTGATTCCGGCCTGGTAACGAGTCGCAAGCAACTTCAGACTAATTTTGGTTTCGCCTCACGGCCAAAATGAAATTTTAGAGGCTAAGGAAATATTTTGGGCGTTTGTCCCCGTGTATTTCCCGACAATCAATGACAAACTAAGCATGTAGAAAGCATATTGGTTCCATGTTTGGACGAGGGTTCGAATCCCTCCAGCTCCACAATGAAAAAGCCGGACACGTAGTGTTTCGGCTATGAGGAAAGAGCTTTCAAGCTTGCTTGAGAAAGCTTATGACGAATAAGCCAAACGAGCGCAGCGAGCGGGTTTTTCATTGTATCCCCCCAAAAACGGGATCAATGAAATTAATCCCTCCAGCTCCACGAGAGAATGGTGAATGGTGAATGAATAAGTATGGAAATAGGAAAATTGATTAATTTTGAAATAGAAATAATAAATTAATACTATGCGAGGAGATGAATTGGTGAAAAGGACAAAGTCTTTTGCTTTTGCATGTGCAAAATTTGCAGAAACACTACGAACAGTTATCTCGAAAATCACATTAAAGGACAACTTATGCGGTGTGCTACTTCTGTAGCCGCAAATTACAGGGCAACAACATGTAGGCCAAAACACCGGCTGCTTTTATTTCCAAGCTTAGTATCGTCGTCGAAGAAGCAGATGAATCGGAATTCCGGATTGATTTTGGGATGGAATTCAACTTGTTTGACACCGAAAAAGCAAATGTATTAATGTGCGAAGCACATGAATGGGTTTCCATATACATTACCACGCGAAGTTCACTTAGAAATGGTAAATAAACGATGGCATATCCAAAATTAAACATCTTACATCCAAACATCTTACATCCAACCCCGGTCCCGTAGTTCAACGGATAGAATGTCAGATTCCGGTTCTGATGATTCGGGTTC
>CAZRAW010000085.1:0-9528 GCA_964598065.1 uncultured Lentimicrobiaceae bacterium | reverse complement strand
ATCCGATTTTGATCAATACCGATTTGGGTAAAATAAAAGACCTGAAAGACGAAATGTTCACGCATGCAACCATCCCCATGCTTTTTCCGGTAAACCGGGGGATGAAAGGTTTTCGGAAAGCTTTTGACAGGATGCTGAAAGCGGCTGAGGATGCTGTGGATGACAAAAAAAACTTTATTATCTTGTCCGACAGAGCGATAGACAGCGAAATGGCCCCATTCCCCTCCCTGTTAGCCGTTGCTGCCGTACACCACCATCTCATTCAAAAGAAAAAAAGGATGCAGGTGGGAATCATTGTTGAAACAGGCGAAGTAAGAGAGGTAAATCATTTTGCGTTACTCCTCGGCTTCGGTGCCAGTGTCGTTAACCCGTACCTCGCCTTTGCCGCCATCGACAGGTTGGTCAAAGAGGGAAAAATAGACATGGAATACTATGCAGCCCGGGAAAATTATATCCGGGCCGTCAACAAAGGATTATTAAAGATATTTTCAAAGATGGGTATATCTACCATCCGTAGCTATCATGGCGCACAAATTTTTGAAGCTATTGGCATCAGCCATGAGCTGGCCGAAAAATATTTTACAGGTACGGAATCTCATCTTAGTGGAATCGGGATGGAAGAAATTTTCAGGGAATACAGCCAGTTCCACAGGGATGCTTTCCAGGATAAAGACCTGAAACAAAAGTTTCTTTTTAGTAATGCAGGAATATATTCCTGGCGAAAAGACGGAGAAGATCATGCCTGGAATCCGGAAACCATAGGACTGTTGCAATGGGCGACAAGAACCAATAACTATGTTAAATATAAAGAATATAGCGCCCTGGTAAACAAGTATAACCGGAAGCCTTCCTTTATCAGAGGATGTTTAAAGGTGAAGCGAAACCCGATACCCCTTGACGAGGTTGAGCCCGTTGGAAATATCATGAAACGGTTTGTAACCGGAGCCATGTCTTACGGATCTATTAGTAAAGAGACGCACGAGGCTATAGCCATTGCCATGAACACCATTGGCGGAAGAAGCAATACGGGCGAAGGAGGAGAAGACCCCGCGCGTTTTGACACGCTGAAACAAAGTGCCGTAAAACAGATTGCCTCCGGACGTTTTGGGGTTACCAATAATTACCTTACCCATGCCGATGAACTTCAGATAAAAATAGCCCAGGGGGCTAAACCTGGTGAGGGTGGACAATTGCCAGGTTACAAGGTGAATAAAATTATTGCAAAAACGAGGAAGTCAACGCCCGGCATTACTTTGATCTCACCACCTCCCCATCACGATATTTATTCCATCGAAGATTTGGCTCAGCTGATATACGATTTAAAGGTTACCAATCCCAAAGCCGGAATTTCCGTAAAGCTTGTCTCCGAAGGAGGTGTAGGCACCATCGCTGCCGGTGTAGCGAAGGCCCGTGCCGACCTGATCATTATTTCCGGTGGCGAAGGCGGAACAGGAGCCAGCCCGGTAAGCTCCATTAAACATGTAGGCTTACCTGTTGAGTTGGGTATTGCAGAAACCCAGCAGACCCTGGTGATGAACAAGCTCCGGGGTCGTGTGAAATTACAGGTTGACGGACAGCTGAAAAACGCACAGGATATTGTGAAAATGGCCTGTTTGGGCGCCGAAGAATTTGGCTTTGCCACATCGGTGCTGATTGTGCTGGGCTGTGTGATGATGCGCAAATGCCACATGAACACCTGCCCCATGGGTATTGCAACACAGGATAAAGAACTTAGAAAACGGGCTATTGGAAAATCGGAATATGTGATAAACTTTTTCCGCTTTTTAGCTGAAGAGGTACGCGAACAACTTGCCGAAATGGGTTACTCCAAATTTGATGATATTGTCGGACGAGCGGATTTGTTGGAAGAAGACCGGGAAGTGTTTGGCTGGAAAATGAAAAATATTGATTTCTCCGCTTTACTGGCTATGCCGAAAAAGAATGAAAAAATTGTCAGGCGGAATACCTTGTCAAATAATGGCAGGCTTATAGAGGAACATTTAGACTTCAAATTGATAAAAGAGGCCAACAAAGCCATTAAAGGGAAAGAGAAAGTGTGGCTGTCTCATCCCATTTTTAATACGGATCGTACCACAGGAGCCATGCTGTCGGGAGAAATATCAAAGAGATATGGCGAAAAAGGGCTCCCTCGTGATACCATAAACGCTTCGTTTTCCGGAACGGCAGGCCAAAGCTTTGGTGCTTTTCTCGTGAAGGGGATTACGTTTCGTTTGGAGGGAGATGCCAACGATTATATCGGTAAAGGCCTTTCGGGAGGAAAAATTATTGTGGTACCACCACAGGCCTCTGTTTTTAAGCCTGAAGAGAATATTATTATCGGCAACTCTACTTTTTATGGCGCCACCTGTGGTGAAGCTTATATTCGCGGTATTGCCGGCGAACGGTTTTGTGTTAGAAATTCAGGGGCTATAGCTGTGGTGGAAGGAACAGGAGATCATTGTTGCGAATATATGACCGGGGGGCGTGTAGTGGTGTTGGGTAAGACCGGCCGAAATTTCGCTGCCGGGATGAGCGGAGGTATTGCTTACGTGCTGGATGAAGCAGGAGATTTCGATTACTATTGCAATAAAGGGCTGGTGGATTTGATAAAGGTAGAAGATAAAACGGATATGGATGAGTTACAAGAGCTGATCAGTAAACATCTGCTATTTACCCAAAGCCACCTTGCCGCAAAAATTCTAACCAATTGGGACGAATATCTTCCAAAATTTGTAAAAGTAATTCCCTTTGAATACAGAAAAGTTATTGAGGAACTGAAAATCAGGGAGTTAGAGCGGAAACTGAAACGGACGGAAGATAATCCGTCGCATCACGAATAGAAATAAAAGCTGAAAAAAATTGAGTAACATAAAAACAGAGGCGTTATGGGCGATCCAAAAGGATTTATGACTGTTGGCAGAAAAGAAGGTGGTTACAGGCCGGTAAAGGAAAGAATTTATGATTTTGGTGAAGTGGAACAGACACTCAATAACCAGGACAGGAAATTACAGGCCTCACGCTGTATGGATTGCGGTGTACCTTTTTGCCATTGGGCTTGTCCGGTCGGAAGTAAAATACCGGAATGGCAGGATTCTTTATATCACGGGAATGTGGAGGAAGCATATAGAATACTTCATTCGACTAACAGCTTTCCCGAAATTACCGGAAGGGTATGTCCGGCACTCTGTGAGAAATCCTGTGTGCTGGCCATTCATGAAGAAGCGGTTACCGTCCGCGAAAACGAATGTGCCACAGTTGAAAGCGCTTTTGACTTGGGTTTTATCAAACCCAACCCACCACAGACAAGAACAGGAAAAACAGTGGCCGTTATCGGTTCCGGTCCCGCAGGCTTATCGGCAGCAGACCTGTTGAATCGTGCCGGACACCATGTTACGGTTTTTGAAAAAAATGATGCCATCGGTGGGCTGTTGCGATATGGAATCCCTGATTTTAAATTGAATAAAACAGTAATTGACCGGCGACTGTCACTTTTTAAGGAAGAAGGAATTACCTTTAAAACCAATGTATTAGTTGGCAGGGATATTACCGGGGAGGAATTACTTAAAGATTATGATGCAATTGTACTTGCTCTCGGCGTCGAACAACCACGCGACCTTGCCGTTGAAGGTCGTAACTTGCAAGGAGTTCACTTTGCCATGGATTTTCTGGTACAGAACAACCGAAGAGTAGCAGGGGAAAAGATGCCGGCGGACGAGATTATCGATGCCGGCGGAAAACACGTATTAGTTATTGGCGGAGGTGATACCGGGTCTGACTGTGTAGGAACGGCCATCCGTCAGAAGGCAGCCAGCGTAACACAGATAGAAATACTTCCCAAGCCGTCGAAAAAAAGGGATGAGAATAATCCGTGGCCTTACTGGCCTAATGTGTTGCGGACAACAAGCTCTCACGAGGAAGGTTGCGAACGGAAATGGAGTCTGCTTACCAAAAGAATTTTGGGTGATAACGGTGTTGTAAAACAGGTAGAAGTGATTGGTTTGGAATGGACCAAACCTGCCGCGGAACAATGGAAAATGAATGAAAAAGGGAAGCCAAAACGCCTGAGGGCCGACTTAGTATTGCTTGCCATGGGGTTCACCCAACCTGTTCACCGGGGTTTACTGGATAGTCTCGGAGTAGAATATGACGCGAGGGGAAATGTAAAAGTAAACGAAACCAAACAAACTTCAATTGAAAAAGTTTTTGCTGCCGGAGATGTGGAACGCGGAGCCAGCCTCGTGGTCCATGCCATTCAGGGAGGAAAAATAGCAGCTGCGTATGTGAACGACTTCTTAACCAAAGAACAGGAATAAACCAGTGCTCAAATTAATTTTCGAGAAATAATTTCGCTATTGTTCCGTCTGACGCATCAAAACCTGGAGTGTTGTACGGTTTTTCTGACTGAGATAAATTTGTTTTCCCTGAGTAAGTTTTTGCAGCAGACGGCCGTTGTCGTGCCGGATGGTCAGCAGTTGTAGTCCAACGTTGTATTTTAAAATAAATTCCTCTTTCAGGTTGTTTATCACTGCATCTAATTTTTCCCTGTTTTCGTCGAAGCAAACCGAAAAACTCACAGCCGAGTTCTGCATCAGGTTAATGTGCAATTTGTGTTTACTAAAAGAGCTGAAGACCGTTTTCAGGTTCTCTTCGGCCATGAAAGACAAATCGCGGGAGCTGATACTCAGCAACGTTTGGTGTTCTTTTAAAATAATCTTCGGGATGTCTGCGTCATTTTCTTCGTTGGCATCAATAAGTGTCGGTGGAGTTTCCGGTGTGTAAAACGCACACACTTTCAGGGGGATATTCTTTTTGCGTAGCGGTTGGAGTGTTTTGGGATGAATCACCGAAGCGCCGTAAAATGCCAGTTCGATGGCTTCATTATAAGAAACGTGGGTAAGTTTTATGGCATCGCTGAAAATACGCGGATTACAGTTCATCAATCCCGGCACATCTTTCCAGATGCAAACCTCATCGGCCTGTAAGGCATACGCAAAAATGGCTGCCGAAAAATCAGACCCTTCGCGTCCTAACGTGGTGGCGTGACCTTTGTGTCCGGCAGAGATAAAGCCCTGTGTTAGCACAATGTTGCCACGCTGTAATTCCGGTTTTACCCGAGCTTCAATGGTTTTTTCGGTATAAGGCCAATTTATGTTGGCGCGTGTAAAATTTTCATCTGTTACCACCACCTGCCTGGCATCCACAAGTTTAACAGGAATCTGCTTTTCCTTCAACCAGTGAGCAGCAATACGTCCTGAAAAAAGTTCTCCGAAACTCACCACACTATCATAAGCAAAAAAGTGGTCTTTGGGAAGTTTTTCCAATGCCTGCCATAAATTGTAAAAATCCTCTTCAATTTGATGCATCAACATACTTTCATCTTGCAGCTTTAGACTTCGGATAAGCCGTACATGCTTGTTCTTCAATGCAAAATAAGCTTCCTGCAACAGTTGTGGCTGTTTTTGTCGCGACAAATGCAATAAATTTTCAAGGGCATTGGTGGTTTTCCCAATGGCCGAAACCACTATCACCAGCGCTTCGCACTTAAACTCCTCAACGATGGAAGTCATATTGCGCATGCCACGTACGTCTTTTAGTAAAGCGCCACCAAATTTAAAAACCCTTAACATTCGGTTTGTCTATTAAAAACGTTCTTTAATCAGTCCTTTTCTGTATGCCGTCAGCAGCATTTTCAGGTCACTGATTTGTGCCATCAAATCTTTTCCGATATCAGTATCTTTCACCCGTTTTCGGATTGCATTGGTTTCGATAAAAATGCGTTTCGAGATAATATCTTTTTCCTCCACAATGGCCTGACGTTTTGAATCAAAATGCTCATGCTCAACAAGTACCAGTCCATAAGAATTGTAAATCAGGGTATAACCCGAAACGCCGGTAACTTTTTGATAAGGAACCGACATACCACCGTCGATAACGAATAATTTTCCATTGGCTTTAATGGGGCTTTCGCCTTTTCGCACTTTTACCGGAACATGGCCGTTAACAATACGCGAATTTTTTCCGGTTAGCCCAAACTCTTTCAGGATAGCCGTACAAAAAACTTCATTATCGTAAGCCAGTTCATAATAGGGATTTCTTTTTTCTTCGTGTGTCTCCTGTTCCGCAAGAAAATAACGTTCAAAAGTAGCCATCTTTGTCTTTCCGAAAAGCGGAGACAACGACCCACACCACAGATACCACAGATAGTCGGCTGTTGTTTCATAATGCCGGTTAAAACGATGATGATACGCTTTACGTGCTACCCGGTCGAAATGGTCGCAAAGGGCTTTCCCCGAATATTTGGAACCCTCAATCTCAAAAGAGGCAAAATTACCTTTGCCGTCCATCGGTATAGAGCCGTGATACAAAAGATTTGCATTAAAAGTCAGATACATGCTTCCATGCGAAAAAAGAAACTCAATATGGCTTTGCAAACGCTGGCTGTTTTTAATGCTGTTGCCCAGTTTCTCCATGACCTCCTGTTCCTCTGCAGAAAGCCGGTAGGTATCTGCCGGATCAATAGTTGGAAAATTTTTGTCAAGCAAAGTGTAGGTTTTTCCGTTGATAAGGATAGTTCCCTTTTTGTAATCAATTTTGTCGAGCAGTAACCGGTCTTCCATCCCGAAATGCGGATTGCGTCGGACAATCTGCCCTTCTAACTTAAGCTGGATAATGGAAATAGCTTTGTGCATTTGCCGGATAATCTCCGCATCTTTTCCATCCGTTTCGGCTTTGGAAGAAAACACAAAACAATTGTCTCCCCGATAGGCTTTCATGGCAAAGGTGGCAAGCGGAAGCAGATTAATGCCGTAGGCATCTTCCAATGTGCTCAGATTATTGTAGCGTAGTGAAATTCTTATCATATTTGCAATCAGCGCATAACTACCCGACACAGCTCCCATCCAAAGGATATCATGGTTGCCCCACTGAATATCTACCGAATGATAATTTACCAGACGATCCATCACCTTTTCGGCATAGGGACCCCGGTCATAAATGTCGCCGATAATATGCAGGCGGTCTATGAGCAGTCGTTGAATAAATTTGCAAATAGCTATGATAAAAGATTCGGCGCGGTTAATCTCGATAATGGTATTTATAATGCCTTCGAAATATTCCTCTTTGTCCTCCCCACCTTCGTTGAGGAGTTCCACAATAATGTATGAAAACGAGGGCGGCATAGCTTTTCGCACTTTCGAGCGGGTATATTTGGAAGCGGCTGCCCGGGCTGCTTTTATCAGCCGTTGCAGGATAATGGCAAACCATTCGTCCGGATCGTTCTCCTCCTTCAAAACGAGATTTAGCTTTTCTTCGGGATAATAAATCAGTGTTGCCAAAAAACGTTTTTCCTTTTCGCGAATGGTTTTTCCAAAGACATCTTCAATTTTTTTGCGTACCACACCGGAAGCATTAGCAAGTACATGGCTGAACGTATCATACTCGCCATGAATATCACTCAGGAAATGTTCCGTTCCTTTGGGAAGGTTCAGAATAGCCTCCAAATTGATAATTTCGGTACTGGCATCCTGGATATTTTTAAAACGGTCGGCAAGCAGCCTAAGGTATTTTATTTCCTTTTCCAACACTTCGCTCGGAAAAGCATTTTCATCATATTTCTGCATACACAACTTTTAAATTGTCATTTGCAAAATTAGAAAACCTGTGAAACAGGGCGTTTTTTATATGCAGAATTCAAGCTGCAAATACAACTTTTTGTTTGTGTTGTGATTTAACAAATTTCATTAGTGTCTACTAAAAATTAATTTACATTCTTTGAAACCGTTGATAGTTCATGCTCTGCAAGTTTTTTTACATGGTGACGACCGGAATATCCATTTTAGAGTCTCTTACGTGATTTACGTATTAAATCCAAATCTTCGTTGTTTTCTAAGAACTTGTATATGGTAACCTAAACATGTCATCTTCAAAAATCGTTACGCCACCTTTCATCTGTGCATTTCAATGCGGAGAGAGAAAACAGGCTTTTTTAAAACCCTAAACTTCCGCAAAATATTTTTACCCGGAATAACCTGTTCCTGAAGCAGCTTTGCATTGTAGGATTAATGTTAGGAAAAGTGTTCCGTTAAAGTCGTAATCTTCGTTTGCAAAGCTGCGCTCAAAAGCCGGGTGCTTCCCTTTTTTCCCTGCCACTGAACATTGCGCTCTAACGTGTGCAGGTATGGCACGTGCCGCATTTTCCCACGTAAATTTTCTATAAAGTTACTTCTTTTATTTTGTCATTTTTATAACCACATAAGTCACAGGAATAGATAGAAAGGATTGCTTACCTTTGTGCGAAAGGAAAACCAATCAATGATTACAGATATAAAGGTAAATAAACCAGAACCTATTGCGTCTGGGAAAAAAACAGAGTCGTTTAAACATGGAACAGATGTTCAGTATGCGATTGAAGTATTGGAGGCCGGGAACCCTATATTAATAACAGAGTTTTATAATAATGGATTGTCACTTCTTCAGGAGTTACATGCGCATCTGAATAGAAAAATTCCGAATACGTCTTTTCAGGAGCAACGTGTGTATCGGTCAGAATATCGTAAGCTCTCAAATCTTGTTTTAATAGAAATTGTAGATCATAAATTGGCAGTAAAGAAATCTCCTTCGATCGGCTGGTTGGAAAAGCTTTATCCAGAGAATAGTAATTTTTTGTTATCCTTTCCTCAAGTACAAGGTCTAAATAGTGCTTGGCAGTGGTACCTAAATGGGATTTCTACTCCTGTACTTCGAAATAAATTACATCCATATTATGGTACTTACTTTCCTACACGTTTTGAACATTTAGTGCTTTTTGACAATTGGTTGAAACGTTACAAAGGGCCTAAAAAGTCAGCAATAGATGTTGGGATTGGGAGTGGAGTACTTTCTTTACAAATGATAAAGTATGGTTTTCAAAAGGTTTTTGGGACAGATACAAATCCCAATGCGATTATTGGATTAGCAGAGTTTATGGGAGATACAAAGTTATCTCGAAAGATAGAATTAGACTTTGGGCATCTTTTTGGTAGGTGGAAAAAACAGACCGAACTGATTGTTTTTAACCCTCCTTGGTTGCCGGAACTTCATAATCTGGATAGTATTGATGAAGCTATTTACTACAATGAAAAGCTATTCCCTGATTTTTTTGCAGGAGCAAAACAAAGGCTTTTACATGAAGGAAAGCTTGTGCTCATATTCTCGAATTTAGCTCAAATAACAAATGTGACAAAAGAGCATCCGATAGAGAAGGAACTAGCCAAAGGTGGGAGATTTCAACTGGAAAAATATTTTAAAAAACCCGTTAAAGCTGCTTCTGAAAAAACAAAGCGAGATCAGCACTGGCGTTCTTCCGAAGAAGTAGAGCTTTGGGTCCTGACACATAAGTAAGATTTGAGGTATTAAAGTTGCAAAACTAGAGGCAAATAAAGCAATTTGTAGGGCTGTCGGATTAACCAAGAGAAGAAATACCGAATGGACAGAATTGACATGGCTTTATGCATCGTGTCACCCATCCAAGACACATGAAATCTGATTTTT
>CAZRAW010000084.1:0-9531 GCA_964598065.1 uncultured Lentimicrobiaceae bacterium | reverse complement strand
TTAGTGATCCCGCCGGGATTCGAACCCGAATCATCAGAACCGGAATCTGACATTCTATCCGTTGAACTACGGGACCGGGGTTGGATGTAAGATGTTTGGATGTAAGATGTTTAATTTTGGATATGCCATCGTTTATTTACCATTTCTAAGTGAACTTCGCGTGGTAATGTATATGGAAACCCATTCATGTGCTTCGCACATTAATACATTTGCTTTTTCGGTGTCAAACAAGTTGAATTCCATCCCAAAATCAATCCGGAATTCCGATTCATCTGCTTCTTCGACGACGATACTAAGCTTGGAAATAAAAGCAGCCGGTGTTTTGGCCTACATGTTGTTGCCCTGTAATTTGCGGCTACAGAAGTAGCACACCGCATAAGTTGTCCTTTAATGTGATTTTCGAGATAACTGTTCGTAGTGTTTCTGCAAATTTTGCACATGCAAAAGCAAAAGACTTTGTCCTTTTCACCAATTCATCTCCTCGCATAGTATTAATTTATTATTTCTATTTCAAAATTAATCAATTTTCCTATTTCCATACTTATTCATTCACCATTCACCATTCTCTCGTGGAGCTGGAGGGATTAATTTCATTGATCCCGTTTTTGGGGGGATACAATGAAAAACCCGCTCGCTGCGCTCGTTTGGCTTATTCGTCATAAGCTTTCTCAAGCAAGCTTGAAAGCTCTTTCCTCATAGCCGAAACACTACGTGTCCGGCTTTTTCATTGTGGAGCTGGAGGGATTCGAACCCTCGTCCAAACATGGAACCAATATGCTTTCTACATGCTTAGTTTGTCATTGATTGTCGGGAAATACACGGGGACAAACGCCCAAAATATTTCCTTAGCCTCTAAAATTTCATTTTGGCCGTGAGGCGAAACCAAAATTAGTCTGAAGTTGCTTGCGACTCGTTACCAGGCCGGAATCAGACATCTCCACCTGCGAGCCGTCTCGTCCCCCGTAACTTCGACGGAGAATGAAGCCTGTCTACTATAACTTCGATCAGGCTGCGAGAGCGTAATTAGGTTCGCCAAATAAAATTGTGTGTAACGCGGTTTTACGGGTTGTGTTACCTTGCCCGGCATGCTTACCTATCCGTTCAAATGCTGTCAAAACCAGTCAGCCCCTCATGTCAAAGAACATTGCCAAATCGGGATGGCAAAAGTAATAAAATTGTTCGGTTGCCACTGTTTCCATCAGCAATTTTTATGCCAACGGCGAAAAAAAGCTATGCCGGATGTGTTTTATCCCGAAATAGATTTACAAAAAGTTCAGAACGAGTCAAAAAGTATGTTCTCACAGCATCAACGGTTTTACAAAAGTCTCAATATCTTTTTCGGTTATTTCTTTTTCGCAGAGGATGAGCAACCGTTCCACTACATTGTGCAACTCTCGCACATTGCCGCTCCATTGAAAAGTTTGTAGCATTCTCAGTGCGGCGTCGGTAATTTTTTTTGCCGGTTTCCCCTGTTCCTGGGTCAATTCATTGATAAAATGCTCCACAAGCAACGGAATGTCGTCTAACCGGTCGCGTAGCGGCGGTACCTGCATGACAATGACACTCAGCCGATGATAAAGGTCTTCACGAAAGTTTCTTTTTTTGATTTCTTCGGGCAGGTTTTTGTTGGAAGCGGCCAACACACGAACGTCAACCGTAATTTCTTTCTCTCCGCCAACACGTGTAATTGTATTTTCTTGTAAAGCGCGTAAAACTTTGGCCTGAGCTGACAGACTCATGTCCCCGATTTCATCGAGAAACAAAGTTCCGCCATGGGCCAGCTCAAAATCGCCGTGCCGTTGTTTTACAGCCGAAGTAAAAGAACCTTTTTCATGTCCGAAAAGCTGGCTTTCAATCAGTTCGGAAGGAATAGCAGCGCAATTGACTTCAATAAACGATGATTTCTGCCGGTTGCTCTGTTCGTGAATCTGCCGGGCTACCAGCTCTTTACCGGTGCCGTTTTCTCCTTCAATAAGCACCCGTGCATTGGTGGGGGCCACGCGGGTAATCATCTCTTTCAGCTGAATCATGACAGGTGATTGACCGACAATTTCATACTTTTTTTCTATTTCTTTTTTCAGTGTTTTTGTCTGGCTCACCAACTCTTTTTTGTCAATGGCATTTCGCAGTGTGATGAGTAGCCGGTTCAGGTCAGGCGGCTTTACAATAAAATCATACGCGCCTTTTTTAATAGCTTCCACGGCCGTTTCTATGGTTCCGTGGCCGGATATCATAATCACCGGGCAGTCTGTAAACTGCTGAAGAGCTGCCAGTACTTCCATGCCATCCATTTCCGGCATTTTTATGTCCAGCAGGATGACATCATAAGCCGTAGCCTTGATTAGTTCCAGACCATCCATACCGTTGGCGGCCATGTCAACTTCATATTTCTCAAACTCCAGAATTTCTTTCAATGTCCGGCGGATACTGCTTTCGTCATCGATGACCAATACTTTTGCCATAGGCTGTAATTTTTCTTCAAAATTAAGCATTCTTTGCATTTGTGGCCGGGAACTTTAGGCCTGTCTGCTTTGAATTTTTTACATTCGCAAAAAAGTATTGATATCATGGCAAAATATTCGTTTAAGAATAAGGTAATTGTTATCACCGGCGCTTCTTCAGGAATAGGGAAGGAGTTGGCTTTTAGGATGGCGGAAGCGGGCGCCTCGCTGGCCCTCGGCGCACGGAACACAGAGAAATTGGAGGCTGTGGCTGAAGTGTGCCGGAAAAAAGGTAGTAGTGCCCTCGCCATTCCTGTGGATGTTTCCATCAAAGAAAATTGTAAAGATTTCATCGAAAAGGTAGTTGACAAATATGGAGAAATCGATGTTCTTATCAATAATGCCGGGATAACCATGTGGGCTTATTTTGAGGAGTTTACTGATTTGACTCCGTTTGAACAGATTATGCAGGTAAACTACTTTGGCAGTTTGTATTGCACTTTTTACGCTCTGCCCTACCTGAAAAAAACCAAAGGTCGTTTGGTGGGCGTTTCCAGTCTTACCGGGAAAACCGGTGTTCCCACTCGTAGCGGTTATGCGGCGAGCAAACATGCTATGGCCGGATTTTTCGACACGTTGCGCATCGAATTGAAAGGCACCGTGAGTGTAACCATGATTTATCCGGGGTTTGTCTCTACCGAAGTGCGTGCACACGCCATGGGAAGCGATGGAAAACCATTGGGGGAAAGTCCGCTGGACGAAGCCGGAGCTATGACTGTTGAGCGATGTGTTGACCTTATGATTCCTGCTATTGCCGGACGAAGGCGGGAACTGGTTATGACGACTAAAGCCAAAGCTGGATTATGGCTTAAGCTGATTGCCCCGTCATTGGTAGATCGCATTGCCCTGAAAGCTGTGTCGAAGAAGAAATAAAGGTCTTTTATCCTTTCAACTTTTTAAGCCGTTGTTCGTTATAATATGCCCAAATTATCGTTAAGATTATCACACCGAGTATGTAATAAACAAAATCGGGAATGGGAACAGGAGTACTACTGGCATAAGAATGTAATCCCGGGAGATAGTAATTTACCCCGAAATAGGTCATTAAAATAGAGAAAAAGCCGATTATGGAAGCAAGATTAAAAGTAAATCTGGATTTCAACCCCGGAATATATCGCATGTGTGCGATAAAGCTGTAAACCAATATGCTGACCAATGCCCAGGCTTCTTTAGGATCCCATCCCCAATAGCTTCCCCAGCTTTCGTTAGCCCATACCCCGCCGATAAAAGTCCCCAGGGCAAGCATGTATAAACCGACAATAAGCGTTCGTTTGTTGATAGTGGTCAGCTCTTTAATGTGTTCGATCATAATCAAACGATTTTTGGGCGTTTTCATAATCATTAAAATCAGGTTGAAAAAACCCAACAGAGCGCCCAAAGCCAGGAATCCGTAACTCGCTGTGATCACGGAAACGTGAATGGTCAGCCAATAGGATTTCAATACGGGTACGAGGTTGGTAATTTCCGGATCCATCCAGCTTAAATGTGCCACAAACAGGATGATAGAAGCTAGTAAAGTAGTGGCGGCTATCGTCATTTTCGACCGCCTTGAAAACAGCAAACCCGCCAGTATTGTAACCCAGCCAATGTATATCATGGACTCATAACCATTACTCCACGGGGCATGTCCCGAAATATACCAGCGAAGTCCAAGTCCGAAGGTCTGTAATAAAAACCCGATAAAAATGACACCAACAAAGAAATTCAAAATTATCCGGAGAGTTTTGTTGTCTTTAAAAATGGCGACAAATGTCAGGACAATCATAATCAGACCTATTATGCCATACGCTATGGCGAGTCGAAAGAAAATCATCCAGCGATTGTAAAGAATTTCGGCATCGATTTTACTCTGCGAAGGAATCAGTGAGGCTCCGTATTCCTTTTGGTATGAAGAAAAATCTGTCAACAGTTTATGGGCCAGTTTCGTTTTCCCATTTGCCAGCGACCGTAAATATTGCGGGATAACACTGACAGCCATCAGCGAATCTTGACCTGACAAGGTAGTGAGCTTCGCTGCAGGTGAATACCATGCATGAAGCGGGTCTTTCGGATCGGGTATCATTTTAAGAAATTGTCCCGTATAAACCATATAGGCAATGTTCATACGTTCGTCCACTTTCATAACCTCCCTATCGAACACGCCTCTCTTTGAAGGATTTTCAGCATAAACCTTCGAAACGTATTTTTGAAGCTTGTAGGTATTATTTTTCATATCAATAAAGTCAAAATAGGAGGCGTATTTCCCTTTTATGCCAATAATCCTTGCCAGCTTTTTACTGGAGACTTTAATCATGGGAACCTGTTGCCAGTACCTTGGGCTACTTATCATTCCCAGCAAAACCTGGTCGGGAGTCAGACCGTGGAAACGGCTTTTCCATGAGAGTTTCCTCAATATTTCACTTGCCAGAGTGTTCACCGGCTTTATTCTGCCGTCGTTGGATTGTACCAAAAGATGGCCGAATTGATTAGCCTCCGTTTTGTTTATTTTCGGAATCCTGTTAAAATTAAAATGTCCGGACTGGGCATAACCGGCTGTTGAAAAAGTGGCTGTGAAAAATAGTATAAGGAGAATTGTTTTGGCTGTGGCTGATGTCTTCTTCAAATATCTTCCCAAGGCAGAAAAATAGCTGTTGGTGTTTAGTAGCGACAGGAACATACCCAAAGCCATCAGGAGATAACCTGCATACGTAAAAAAAGTTCCCCAATAGTCATGGTTTACCGAGAAAATGCTACCGTGCTCGTCCAGATCGTAAGAAGACTGGAAGAACCGGTATCCCCTGTAATTTAAAACATGGTTCATGTAGATATGGTAAGGCATATTCACGTTTCTTTCTTTATCAATAATAACCACACGACTGGCGTAGCTCGAAGGGCTCATGGAACCAGGATAACGCTTCAGCACAAATTTTTTCAGCTCGATGGAAAAGGGTAATTTTATCTCTCTGGAGCCATAATCCAGTTTTAAATTGATACCGTTAAGTGTAAAAAGGTTTTCCTCACCACGATAACCTTTACCTCCTCTGAGCATAACCTCTTTTGACCGGGTTCCCGACGTGGCTTTCACAACCACCACGTCCATCAAATTGGCATTTTTATTCCCGCCGGAGACATAATCAATTTTGCCATGAGTATAAAAATTGGTCAATACCATATTCAGTCCGTTTTCGCTGTATAGTTTTCCTTTTACCAATTGATAGGATTTACCGGGAGCCAGAGTCTCAGATGGTCCGCCTTTCATGGAAGTGGTGTGCATCGAATCGGGAGTCGCAATGAAAAGCAAGCCTCCTTTTAAGGAAATATTCACCGCCTTAGGGTCATTTGCTTTTCCAAATTTTATTATATGATTTCCAATCTGTTGTTCATCACCGCTTTTAAGATAAAGATTCACCCGTTTCATGGTGCTGGTAGCGATAACCAAAGTAATAACAGGAGCTCCGGTTTGACCTTCTGAAATTACTTCACGGGCATCGGGAATAAATTTAACCGCCTTTAATTCAATACGTTTATTGCCTACTTTCAGGTTCTGGTGATAGGCGTTGGGGGTGAGAGCAGAAAGCAATACGTGTTTTTCTGCTTTTGCGGAAGTATTATCGGTTACGGCGCTGACCTGTACATAGGTACGGTCGGAGAGAATAGCGTTTGCAGTTTCGCCTTCACGCAAATGCAACATGCCTTCGAAGCTTACAAAACGGGTGATGGCTGCCCCCAAAAGAATAATCAGAAAAGCAAAATGGAAAAGAAACATCGTAAATTTTCCCTTGCGATACATGCGATACCGGATAATATTGGCAATTAGATTTGCGGCCAGCAAGCCGAGCAAAATATCAAACCATGTAGCGTTGTAAACCACAGCTCTCGCTGCCGTACTGCCAAAATCGTTTTCGATAAAGGTAGCTGCTCCAATGCTAAAGGCGAAAATTAGAATTAAAACGCCCATACTTTGCATGGAGAAAAATATATTGGATAATTTTTTCATATTTATTTGGTTGTTTTGGTGAAACAGTAACTCATGTCCCAATCTTTTTTAAGTTGATTAATACTTTTGAAGCAGGTTACAAAATTAATTTATCATCAGGGTTACTTGTTATATAATTATGGCTAAAACTTACATATTTTCAAAATCAGATTCTTAAAGTAGCTTAATTCAAGCATTTATTTAGTTGAATTTTAGTTTTTATTTTTATCTATGGACACATCCAACGCTCCCACACCAAATTTGATGATAGAAGCTATGGAGCCTTCCGGATGTTCATATTCTTTTAATTCATTAATAATGGCATTTTTTAATGTTCCGTTTCCCACACCGTGAATAAAAGTAATTTTGCGATAGCCTTCGGCAATAGCGCTTTCCAGTGCTTTTCTGAAATGGTTTATTTGCAATTGAAACATGTCGCGACTTTCCAGACCCGTAATATTATCCACTATTTCGCCAATATGTAAATCGACTACAGCCTCGCCAACATCCGTGCGAAACTTTTCAATGAAAGGAATTTCGCGTTTAACGGTGGTTTTCGTCTTTTCCGGTTCGGAGTCAAATTTTTGTTGTAAAGCGTTTTCCACAGCTTCGTGGAAAGTTGACCGCAGGGCAATGACCGAAATAATGGCTTTCCCGTTGGTGAGGGTGTTGGTCTGGTAACTACCTTCTTTAAAAAACCGGTTTTCCCGAATATCTACGACAGAATGGATGGGGAAAAAGACTTTTTCGGGCATGGTCTTATGGATTAGGATTTGTATAATACCATGTATCCAATGGGCAATTTCATCCCGGGTGATGGTTGCCAGAATGATTTTTGAGTTTGGGGGTACGGAACCGTAATCTACCCCCTGCATATTGTCGTCTCGCTTTAGGAAAAGGTTATAAAGTATATCGAAAGGAGTATGGTTGGCAAGAACAACATCAACATCTCCTGTAAGCACCCATTGCTGTTCGTGTGGCTCAAAAAGCAGATAAAATCCCTCCTCTTCATTTACCCGTCCCCAAGGGCTGATTTCGCTTACATTGTTTTCTTCAACCGTGGGTTCTTCCTCTTTTGGAAGATATGCTTTCGGCGAAGTACCTGAAGAAAAAATTATTTGCTCTGCTTCTTGTTCGCGGAAATCAGGAATTAAATCTTTACTGAGAACGGGCATCTCAAACCCATCTTCAGTTTCAACTTTTACTAACTTATTGTCTATTATTGCGGTAACTACCCCGCCACCCGTTTCATTTAGAAATCTGATTTTATCGCCAATTTTAAACCGCATTTTTCTTTTTGCTTTAGTCGGCAAATGTAAAAAATAAAAGTTTGGCAGAGTAATTATTTAGATTGTCCCTAATGGATTGTGTGTTGTAGTTTGTTGTCTTTTTTGGTGAATGGTAAATTGAACGTTCTCTCACGGCTTTACTAATTCACCATTCACCCACCCGCTGCTGGTCGGGGTTTGCAAACCCGACTTTATCGAACTTGGGGACTTCCAAATCCCGATTTTTCAGGACAAAAAAAGTTTCCGGATGAAAAATAATTATGTTTACATTTGGCTTTTGATTTTCCTATGAAAGAAACACTGAAACTTCCGCTTATTCTCCGGCTCACAATTGTATTGCTGTTTTTGTGGCTTACTTACTTCATACTTACAGAGTTTCGTAATTATCTTTATCCTATTACATTAGGTGGCCTTTTCGCTTACTTGCTCTACCCCATCGCAAGCTTCCTTGAAAAGCACAGGGTTCCGCGAATCCTTGCCAACATCATCAGTATTCTTGTGGGGATTTCGATCGTTACCGGTCTGGTATTTTTTATTTATAAGCAGATGGGGCTTTTCCTTGAAGACCTTCCGGGATTGAAAATAACTGCCGGTAGAAACGTGAATTCGATTTTTAAACATTTAACACAGTTGACCGGCGTTGAAACGCCTCAGTTGAAAGAACAGTTTAAGCTCTTTGCGGGAAACCTGTTGAGTTTTAGCGGAAACAATATTAAAAAGACATTCGGAGCCACATTTCAAACGGTTTTTACCGTGGGTATTATGCCGGTCTATATTTTTTTCCTGCTTTTCTATCGCAATAAGTTTCATAATTTCATACTCATGATTGTTCCCGCAAAAAAGCATGCCATTGCGCGGAAAATTCTTGATGAGGTTAATCAGCTTGTAGTACATTACATGACCGGCGTTTTTGTCGTAGTATCCATACTGGTGGTATTAAACAGTACGGGTTTTGTAATTATTGGTATGAAACACGCCTTGCTGCTCGGCGTATTGGCGGCAATAATGAATTTTATACCTTACTACGGAACTATTATCGGCTATATGTTTCCGCTTTTTATTGCTGTTTTTACAATGAATTCTCCACAGTACGCTTTTCTTGTTGTTATTCAGTTTATTATTGTTCAATTTATTGAGAATAATGTCCTGACCCCCAATATCGTGGGTTCTCATGTAAGTATTAACCCTTTTATGATTATTCTTGCCATCACTTTCGGGGGATTTATCTGGGGATTGCCCGGAATGTTTATTGCCGTTCCCGTGGCTGCTGTTTTTCGTGTTTTGGGAGAGAACCTCCCCGAACTCTCTCCCATATCCTATCTGTTGGGGTCGGAGGGAATGGAGGAACATAGCATTTCGAGGAAGAAGTTGGCCGGATTTTTTGTAAAAAAAAGTAAAGAAAAAAATAATGTTTAGACATGTTGTTATGATGAAATTCAACGATGACCAGAACGTTGAAATGATATCTTCGGAGATTAAACAGCTTCTCGAAGCGCTTGTATCGTCCATCGACCCTTTGAAAGCCATGGAGGTGGGATTAAATATCAGCAAAAAGCCGTCGGCGTACCATCTCGTACTTACTGCAGATTTTAACGATGAAGCCGGATTGGATGCCTATCGTTCGCATCCCGACCATGTCAAAATTCTCAACCGAATGAAAGATACGGTGGAAAAGGTGGCAGCGGTAGACTATTTTGTTTTGTGATAATTTCTTCCTGTTTTATACATCCATACTTAGGGTTTGCTGAAAAGCTCAGATGTGCGTCAGATTTGGATTTTGTGAAGT
>CAZRAW010000083.1:0-9561 GCA_964598065.1 uncultured Lentimicrobiaceae bacterium | reverse complement strand
ACATCGGGACTCTTGGTTTTAAATACATCGCAAGCCTCGAACTCGAACATTCTGAGCCAAACACTTGGCTTTATAGACAGACGCTAATTATATTTTCTACTTTTACCTACTGAAATCTTAGAAAAAATTGCGCAACAGGGAAATCATAAGAGGAACGGCTGCCATTGGCTTTTCTGCCATTCTGTGGGGATTTGATGGTGTGGTGCTTACGCCGCGCCTGCATGGGCTAAATGTGGGCTACGTGGTTTTTATGCTGCATGCCATTCCTTTTCTGCTCATGAATATTTTCATGTTTAGTGAGTACAAGCAACTTAAAACCTTTCTTCGGCAGGATTATATCACGTTTGTTTTAATTGCTGTTTTTGGTGGTGCGATTGGGACAGTGGCCATTGTGAAAGCACTGTTTCTCGTCAATTTTAAGGATTTGTCGGTGGTGGTATTATTGCAAAAGCTGCAACCCATATTTGCCATAACTTTAGCGTCTATCCTTCTGAAAGAGAAGATAAAAAAACAATTTGCACTATGGGCTTCTCTTGCCGTTTTTGCCAGCTATTTTCTGACGTTTGGCTGGCATTTGCCGGGCATGAGTACCAATAAAAATACCCTTTATGCTGCGCTGCTGGCCATACTGGCGGCTTTTTCCTTTGGTAGCTCCACCGTATTTTCAAAAAAAATCCTACTCCACTTTAACTTTCTGACGGCTACCTTTTTTCGATATGGCTTTACGACGGTTATCATGCTGTTTTATGTGGTGATTTTTGGTAAATATACAGAGGTGATGCATACCAACCGGTTGCACTGGATGCTTTTTGTCCTGATAGGTCTGACAACCGGTTCGGGCGCCATTTTTATTTATTATTACGGATTACGAAGGGTCAAAGCCATTGTGGCCACTATCAGCGAACTGTTGTTTCCCGTTTCTGCTATTTTCTTTGACTATGTTGTGAATGGAAGTATGCTTTCGCCTGTTCAGCTTATCAGCGCAGCAGTCATGGTTTTCGCTATCATCAAGTTAAGTACCTGATGACTTTTGGATGATCCTGAAGTTTTTTTTGTAAGATTTTAATACGGCTGTTATACTTTTGAAAGGAGAATTTCTTATCTTTACTTGGAATTTTAAAATGAACAACATTATGACTGATGAATTAAGTTTGGTTTATACGGGGTCAAGGGTAGAAGGACTTTATCTTGAAGAGTTGCTGAAAGAAAACGGTGTTGGCTGTATCCGTAAAGACACCCTTGAAGAGAGTATTGGTGCCGGATGGGCACAGGGTTCGCCCTCAGATGCTGTAAAAATTTTCGTGGAGACTTTTAATTTTGTCAAGGCAAAGAAATTACTTGATGATTACTTTGCTTCGAGAGATAAGAAATAGGTAACAGTTTACGATTTTTTCTTTTAAGGAATCTGATGCTTTTTCGTTTATGGAAACAGCACTGCTGAGTTATTTTGTATATGATGAGCAATTGCGCTCAACATGCGATTTCAATCCGTATTTTTTTGGGAAAGGAGTTAGTATCTATGAAGTTTTACGGGTTGAGCAGGGGATTCCTCTGTTTTTGAAGGTACATATTGACCGTATTTTTTCTTCTGCAGCTTTGGAAAATATTCAGATGGATATCTCCGGAAAATTTATCCGGCAGTCAGTGAAAGCCCTTATTGACGAAAACAGAATGAGTATCGGCAACATCAAATTCCTGTTTCACCGTAATCCTTCCGGCAGTAGCCGGTTTATGGCATGGGTTATGCCTTTTTTTTATCCTTCCGCCCGGCAGTATGCCGAAGGGGTTGTGGCGGGGAGTATGCAGGCGGAAAGAGAAAATCCCAATGCGAAAAAAGTCATACACAGCTTGCGCGAACAGGCTGATGCACTTATGAAAAAAGAGCATTATTGGGAAGTTGTTTATGTAAACACAAAAGATCTTTTAACTGAAGGAAGTCGTTCCAACATCTTTTTCATCCGGAACGATAAAATTTTTACACCGGAATTATCGCTGGTTTTGCCTGGGATCACACGGGCCAAAGTACTTGCTCTCGCAGCAGAAAACGGTATTCCGGTGGAGGAGACAAAAATTACATCCGCAGAGATGAAAAATTTTAATGCTTGTTTTTTTACAGGAACAAGCCCGAAGGTGTTGCCTGTTGTGCAGTTAAATCAGTGGAATTTCGATGTGCAACATCCTCTAATGCGCCGGTTGATGTTGGATTACGATAGGATAGTTACAAAAGATTTAAGCCGGTTTAAGTGGTAAAGACAAAAAGGATAATTTGTATTTTTATCAAAAATTTAATTATGGTAAAAAGGGATGGTCTTTTCATGCCGGTATGGTTGTTTCTGCTAAGTTGGATGCTGTTCCCGGGCTCCCTTATCGCCCAGAAAAAAATCCCTTCCGATTTCTGTATCCAACCTGCCGGGAAACGTCTTGCCGACAGTATTAACCGAATAAGGATAGCGCATGGTGAAAAAGCTATTCCGCTCTCCGTTTCCCTTTCTTATGTAGCTGAAGTTCATGTAACGGATTTGATACAAAACCATCCCGATACCAGTATTTGCAATTTGTCCAGTTGGTCTGACAAAGGTAAAGGCCGGTGGAAAGCCGTTTGCTTTAATCCTTATGTGGTCGATCAAGAGGGTATGTGGGAAAAACCGCGGGAGCTTACTTCGTATCCTTACAGAGGTTATGAACTGGCAGGCTATATGCAGGATAGCATGAGGGTGGACAGTGTCCTCGGATTGTGGAAAGTCAGCCCGGAAGCGATGGCTATGATACTAACCACCGGGAGATGGGAGAAAAAATCATGGGCTTCTATGGGGGCGGCCCTCAACGGACATTATGCTTCGGTGTGGTTTGGGCAAATGCCTGACAAGGCCGGAAGGCCTAAACTGTGCAGGGAAAAGCGAAAGAATACGACGAAAAAAGCCGGAGGCCATTCGTATTATTTGGTTTATGGCAGTTATCCCGGAATAAATTCTGCGAATAAAGCTTTGAGCCGGTTAAAATCCAAAGGTTATAAAAATACCGGCATCCTGATAAATCATAAATATATCCGGGTTTATCTGTATCAATCTTCCAATTTTCAACAAATTAAAAAAGAGAGACAAAAACTATCGAAAAGATACCCTAAATTATGGATTTTACAGGATTAACTTGCCTTTTGCCATTTTAGATTAAATTAACAGAGAAAAATGCCTGAGAAATATTTCCTAATAGAAGTAACTGATAAAAGACAGAAAAAGGAATTCCTGGATTTCCCTGACCGATTATATAAAAAAGAGAAAAACCGGATTAGGCCGTTAGATGATGAGGTGGAAAGAGTTTTTGATCCCGACAGGAATAAAATGTTCAGGACAGGTGAAGCTGTCCGCTGGCTGCTGCAAGATGAACTGCATAAAACGGTCGGACGTATAGCCGCTTTTTTTGAGAAAGGTGCGGCCCGGAAAAATGCGCAGCTCACCGGAGGCGTTGGCTTTTTTGATTGTATCGACCATCAGGAAGCAGCCAACAGCCTTTTTGATGCCGGTAAAATGTGGCTGGAAAGCAAAGGTATGGAAGCTATGGATGGCCCGGTAAATTTCGGAAATCGCGATAACTTTTGGGGATGTCTCAAAGAGGGCTTCTATGAAAATACTTTCAATATGCCTTACAACTTTGCTTACTATAACGAACTTTTTGAAAATTACGGTTTTAAGAACTATTTTAACCAGTATGTCTATTATAAAAATATTAATGAGGGGGCTTCTGACATTAACCATGAGAAAGCTGCCCGGTTACTGAGAAATCCTGATTACCGCTTCGATACTTTCCGCTGGAAACGGTTTGATCAATATGCGGAAGATTTTCTGACGATTTATAACAAGGCATGGGCGAGGTTTCCCGGTGTGAGTTCCATGAGGTTGCTGCAGGCTAAAACTCTGCTTCATGCGCTGAAACCTATTATCGATGAGCGTACCATTATTTTTGGCTATTACAAAAATGACCCCATCGCTTTTTTTATCATGATTCCCGACATGAACCCGACTATTCGTAATTTTAACGGAAAACTGAGCTGGTTCAACAAAATTCGTCTTTATCTCGGACTCAGGGTGTTTCACAGTGCTGACCGCCTGCTGGGACTGATTTTCGGCGTAACGCCCGAACATCAGGGGAAGGGCGTAGAATCAGCTATTATTCAGCGGTTTGAGGCGGAAACTCAAAAGTCAGGGTTTCCTTATATGTATCTTGAAATGAATTGGATTGGTGATTTTAACCCGTCCATGATGAAAATGGTGGAACGGAATGTGGAAGCACGCATTTACAAAACCTATGTTACCTATCGCTATCTGTTCGACAGGTCAAAGGAATTTAAACGAGCCCTGAAACTGGTATAATACTTTGGCATTTTTCTTAATTTTGGTGCTCTAAACAGAAAATATTATGACAATAATTGAAAAAATAATTGCTGCTCATTCGGTTGAAAAAGCAGTTAAACCCGGCGATATTGTGGATATTGAAATTGATGCCCGTGTTGCCCGGGATTTTGGTGGCCCCAATGTGGTAAAAAATATTGAAACTTACGGCCTCGGTATTGCCGATCCTTCCAGTACCTTTTTTACTTTCGACACCAACCCCACGGGTAGTGACCAGAAATATGCTGCTAACCAACAGGTTGTGCGCGTATTTGCCCGTAAACACGGCATTAAAGTTTTTGATATCAATAATGGTATCGGAACGCACACCCTTATTCGCGAGGGTTTGGCATGGCCCGGTTCAACGTCCGTTACTACCGATTCGCATGCCAACATTCTCGGAGCCATTGGCGCCTTCGGGCAGGGAATGGGAGATAAGGATATTGCAGTGGCATTTTATCGCGGAAAAGTCTGGTTTAAAGTGCCTCCGTCTGTAAAAATAAATCTCATCGGGCAACTTCCGGAAAAGGTAACGGCTAAAGATATTATTTTGAATCTGTTACATAAATTTGGCGCAAACTCTCTGCTGGGAACTTCTGTGGAATTTTATGGCGACGTGGTGGATAAACTCACTTTAGATCAGCGGATTACTATTGCTTCTATGGGTACCGAAATGGGAGTGATTATCCTGCTTTTCCCGCCCAACAAGGCTATTATGGATTTCTGCGAAAAGCAAACCGGACGGAAGTTAGAAGCTGTTATCGCCGATGCGGATGCAGTTTATGTCGATGAATTTACGCTTGATGTGAGTACGTTCGTTCCTATGATCAGTCGTCCGGGCAAACCGCACGATACCGTGGATATTGACACCGAAAAACGGGTGAAAATAGATTCGGCTTTTGTGGGTAGTTGTACCAACGGACGGATGGAAGACATGCGTGCTGTGGCAAATGTTTTAAAAGGCCGCAAAGTGGCTCCCGGAGTGGTGCTTAAGATTGTTCCGGCTACCGATGAAATTTGGCGGCAGTGCCTTGATGAAGGGCTGCTATCAATTTTTAAAGACGCCGGAGCATTAGTGTCTAACGCCGGTTGTGCAGGTTGTGCCGCCGGACAGGTCGGCCAAAATGGTCCCGGAGAGGTTACCATAAGTACGGGAAACAGAAATTTTCCCGGAAAACAGGGGAAAGGGCTGGTGTATCTTGCTTCCCCGGCTTCCGCTGCTGCTTCCGCTGTTGCGGGATATATTACAACCGAGGACGATATTCCCGATCATCCCGCTCATTTTGATTATGAAAATGAAGCCGTGAGTTTTAAACCTGCCGTTACACATACACATCCATCGGAAGAAAAGCGGATAGAGGTGAAGGGGAGGGTATGGCTTATCGAAAAAGATGACATTGATACGGATATGATTTTCCACAACCGTTATCTCCAGATTACCGATCCGGAAAAAATGGGACAATATATCTTCGATAATCTCGAAGGCTACGAAAATTTTGCCAAAAAAGTAAAACCCGGAGCTGTTGTGGTAACCGGCAAAAATTTCGGTGCCGGGAGTTCGCGACAGCAGGCGGTGGATGGATTTAAAACACTTGGAGTTCAGGCTATTCTTGCCCGGTCGTTCGGCGCTATTTATGAGCGAAATGCTATTAACGCTGCAATGCCTATTCTCACTTACAATTCCCTCGCCGATATTAATTTGCGTGATGGAGATATCATTCGCCTGAACTTTGAAACAGGTAAACTGATCAATGAAAGAAATGGCAAATCCACGCAAATCACACCGTTCTCGGAAGTGCAGATGGAGATTTACAAAAACGGCGGCCTTTTCTGAGCTGTTGTTTTCACATTGTTTAATTTTGCAAAAAGTCCTGAGCCATGGCAAAACCTGAAATAACAAAAGATATTCTCATTGAGGAACTGGTCAATAATTATCCCTTTTCCGTTCGGTTTTTGATGGAAAAGGGTATTCGTTGCATTATGTGTGGTGAGCCCATTTGGGGGACATTGGAAGAAGCGGCACAGGAAAAAGATTTTTCGGAAGCCGACATTGAAGGCTTTGTGCTGGAGATGCGCAAACTGGCAGAAAAAGCCGGCGATGAGTCCGCACCTGAAAAGAAAATAGATGTGAAAAAGATGGAGGAGTAGTTGCCGTTATTTATTATCCGAAATAATTCACGTATAATAAACAACATAACCTCAACTCCCTAAACCTCTATCGCTTCGTCCTAAACAGTAAATCATAATCTCTTTTCGCTGCCGGTTTAACCCATTTTTCAGGAATTACTTTCCATTCGTCCAGTGCTTTAGGTGTTATCTCTTTCCTGCTTTCTATCCATTTCATCATCAAATAGCGGATATCTTTTTTTGAGCTGGTTATCAGCCGTTTGCTTAGTTCCGGTTTGGGAATGCCGGCGCCTTTGGTCAGCGTTCCTCCGCCTCCGTTACCCTGATATGAATTGATTGCAACGGTATACATTTTGTTCATGTCAAACGGCTTTCCGTCGGCCATAGAGATGATGTGAATCCGGTTTCCGGGTTTTTTGCTCACGTCAACTATGTACCTGATACCGGCTGCCGAATTGAAATTGTAATAAGCATTTTTCAAAAACGGTCTTCCCGTCCATTTCGACTGAACCAAATTTCCGTCGGCGTCTGTTTTGAAGAGAAGCAAATGGTCTTTCTTACTTTGCATAGTGTTGAACCATAGTCCGTAAGAGTATTCCAACAGGTTCTTGATTTCACGGCCACTCAAACGGATAGTATAAAGATAGTTCTCATACCGGTAGAGCTTAAACAAATCACGCATATAAAACACTCCTTTGTCAATACGTGCGTTCATGGAGAGTAACGAGACAATGGAGACGTCGGCATGTGTTTTTTTCAGTTGAAGCTGATGAATAATGTCCACAAAAGCCGAGGGGCCGAACAGGGCGTTTCTGGCATCAACAGCTTTGGTAAATTTACCGATAGGCTTATCGACGAATTTCTGAACCTGAATAAAATCCGGCATGAATTTCTGCATAAACGCACTGTCGGGTGCATAACCGGCCATGTTGCGCAGGTGTCCTGTAATGGCTTTCTCGTAACGATCGGTTTTGGGATTGTAAGTGAGGTTGATGTCCGCTTCGGAGACAAGTTCTGCATGAGCTCCGGGGTCTATTAAAAGTACTTCCTTGCCGGCGGTGTTGGTTACAATCTGGTTACTCGGTTTATGGTCGTGGCCGGCAAAAACCACATCGAAACCCGGTACTTCACGAGCTACAAGCCCGGACGCATCTTCTACCGGTTGACCTTCGCCATGAATACCGTAATTACTGTTAGTACCTGAATGAAACAGACCGATCATCAGGTCGGGATGTTCATGGTTTCGAATATATTTCACCCAGTAGCGCGCTGTTTTCACCATGCCGACAAAATGCATGCCCGACCAAATAGAGGGAGCCAGCCAGTCGGGGATTACCGGCGTAATCATACCGAGAACGGCAATCTTCAGTCCGTCGCGGTGCAAAATCACATAAGGTTTAAAATATGGTTTTCCCGTGGAATCATCCACCGCGTTGGCTGCCAGCCAGGGGAAATCAATCTCTTTTCTGAATTTGTCATATACGGCATGCCCCGGCTCAATATCATGGTTCCCCACAGTACCGGCGGCATAATGCATGTAGTTCATAATGGGTGCCAGTTGATGCACTCCGGTGGTATCCACATAATTGTAATAATAAACAAAAGGAGTCCCCTGTAAAATATCACCATCATCTAACAGAATGACTGTCTGATTTTTTTGTGTACGCAATTCTTTCACGAACGTCTCCACCTGCGCCAGCGAACCTTTTCGTATGCGTTGTGTAACCAAATCCTGCGGAAAAACACATCCGTGTACGTCGCCGGTTTCCAGAATTTTCAAATGAATGGTTTTTACGGGTCCCCCGTTCTGTGCAAAGAGCGTAACGGAAAGGAACAAACTGATAAGTAGAAATATCTTTTTCATGGCAACGAGTTATACTCTGCAAATATAGGAATGTTCATTGCATTCCGGGTTTGTTTTCGTATGATAAATCGCAAAAAACAAATAATCCGATTTTGATTCCCGGATTAAACCTGAAGGGGACTTCTCCTTTGATTAAATTACATAATCAATTATTTCATTTCTGTTGGGCGCATTATTTCTAAGATGCACCCTGCTCTGATCCAAAACAATGGAGTAAGGATCAACGGAATGTATCAACCATACATTCCCACCTATAATTGAGTGATTTCCAACAATCGTCTGTCCTCCCAAAACGGTAGCTCCAGAATAAATAATTACATGATCTTCAATAGTAGGATGACGTTTCTTACCGGAATGTTTTTTTGAGACACTGGTAGCCCCCAGCGTAACACCCTGATATATTTTTACCGAATCACCGATAACGGTGGTTTCCCCAACGACGATGCCGGTTCCATGATCAATGCAGAATGATTTTCCGATTTGTGCTTTGGGATGAATATCTATCCCGGTCTTTCCATGAGAAAATTCCGTTAACATACGCGGAATTACAGCTACCGATAAGTTATCCAGCTCATGGGCTATGCGGTAAACCAGTATGGCATAAAAGCCCGGATAACTTAAAACCACCTCTTCGACGGATGTAGCGGCAGGGTCTCCTTCATAAATCGCCATTGCATCTGCGATAAGCAACTCATACAAATCGGGCAGCGAATCCCTAAATTTGTTGACAGTGTGATCTATATCTCCCGATTTCGAATCGTAAGATTTAAGTATGGCATGTAATAAAACCATGAGCGCATCAATATCTATTTCTTCCTCTGTGGTGTGATTTTCCGACAAAACAGGAAATAGGTATTCTATTAACTCATTCAAAAAATTATTTATTTCTTTTTTAGATGGAACTTTCCCTTTCACACTTTGTAAAAACTGTCCCCGGTTCCGGATAAATTCATTTCTTGTCATATATCAGTGGTATAAAAAATAGCCCTTCCGAATATTAATCGAAAGGGCTATTAGACAATTATTTAATAAATATTAATTACAAAAACCAATTTTTAGCACACACCCTTCCGTTGTTAAATTTACAACAACAGCAGCCTATATTATTTTGTAATCTTTTTTTCATGCTGCAAATATATGAACAAACCCAATACCATCTCAGGAATTATATTTTTTAAAAAAATA
>CAZRAW010000082.1:0-9584 GCA_964598065.1 uncultured Lentimicrobiaceae bacterium | reverse complement strand
TTTGTTTCAAAAGTACACATCTTTGTGATGAAACTAATATTTTAATGTTTAATGTTAAATTTTTCACAAAAAACGAAATGGTTTGCCGCAAAAGCAATTACATTTGCAGCCGGAAAATTTAATAAAACCTTTCCCTTTTCTTTCGTTTTATTATCTTCGCACTTTTAAATGAACCCCGTCACCAATTGCATGGCGCGACTGCTCTAATAACGGGGTTGTTCAAAAAATTTTAATGAGAGACAGGATTCATGGACAATTTGGAAGAAAAACAGTTGCCTGAAAAAGAAGAAGCAGAAAACAAACGCACCGAACAGGAGCAGCCCGAGGAATACAAACGGTTGCATTTAAACGGGATGTATGAGAACTGGTTTCTTGATTATGCTTCGTATGTGATTCTTGAGCGTGCCGTTCCGGAAGCAGTGGATGGCCTGAAACCTGTACAGCGCCGCATTCTGCATGCCATGAGCCGTTTGGACGACGGACGTTTTAACAAAGTAGCCAACATCATCGGTCATACTATGCAGTTTCATCCTCATGGCGATGCTTCCATTGGCGATGCCCTGGTACAGCTGGGACAGAAGGAGTTACTTATCGATATGCAGGGTAACTGGGGAAACACGCTTACCGGCGATAGCGCTGCCGCTCCACGATACATCGAAGCCCGTTTGTCGGCTTTTGCCAAAGAGGTGGTTTTTAATTCCAAAACAACTGTGTGGAAATTGTCCTACGACGGGAGGAACAAAGAACCTGTAACCCTTCCGGTAAAATTTCCGTTACTCCTGGCGCAGGGTGTGGAAGGTATAGCCGTGGGACTGGCTTCAAAAATCCTGCCCCATAATTTCAATGAACTTATAGATGCTTCCATCCGCCACCTGCAAGGAAAGGATTTTGAACTGTATCCTGATTTTCTGACTGGCGGAATGGCAGATTTTTCAAAATATAACGAAGGCTTGCGTGGCGGTAAAGTACGGGTGCGCGCCAAAATTACCCAACGCGACAAAAAAACACTCGTTATTACCGAAATACCTTATTATACAACTACTTCCTCGCTGATTGATTCTATAGTGGCTGCTAACGACAAGGGGAAAATAAAAATCAAAAAGATAGATGACAATACAGCTGAGCATGTGGAAATTGTGATTTACCTCTCTGCCAACGTCTCGCCCGACCAAACTATTGATGCGCTTTATGCCTTCACCAATTGTGAGATGAGCATTTCGCCAAATTCCTGCGTGATTCTAAACGGACGACCACAATTTATCTCGGTGAAACAGATTTTGCGTGCAAACACCAACCACACAATTGATCTTCTGAAACTTGAACTTGAAATAAGGCTGGGTGAGCTGGAAGACCAGTGGCACAACGCTTCACTGGAAAAGATCTTTATCGAAAACAGAATCTATCTGCTTATTGAAGATTGTGAAACCTGGGAATGTGTACTCTCAACTATCGATAAAGGGTTAGCGCCGTTTAAAAAGGCGTTACGCCGCGAAGTTACCGAAGAAGATTTGGTTCGCCTGACCGAGATAAAAATTAAACGTATCTCCAAATACAATGCCTTTAAAGCTGTAGAACAGATTAAAAAGGTTGAGGAAGAGATTGAGGAGGTGAAAAACCATTTGGGGCATTTGGTGGATTATGCCATCAACTATTTCAAACAAATCAGGAAAAAATACGGAAAAGGCCGGGAGCGTAAAACGGAAATTCGAAATTTCGATACCATTCAGGCTAATATGGTGGCTGTGGCTAATCAAAAGCTGTATGTCAACCGTGAAGAGGGCTTCGCCGGCACCGGACTGAGAAAAGATGAATATGTAACCGATTGCTCTGATATTGATGATATCATTGTTTTCCGTGGAGATGGAACATTTTTGGTTACAAAAGTAGCACAGAAAGTATTCGTGGGAAAGAATATTCTCCATCTCGATGTTTTTAAGAAAAATGACGATCGTACCATTTACAATATGGTGTATCGCGATGGCCGTCAGGGTAAATATTACGTTAAACGTTTTGCCGTAAAAGGAGTAACTCGTGACAAAGAGTATGATCTTACACGTGGAACCAAAGATTCAAGGGTAGTCTATTTTTCAGCTAACCCCAATGGTGAAGCAGAAATTATCCGGATTAATTTGCGTCCGAAACCGAAAATGAAAAGAGCACATCTTGATTTCGACTTTAAAGACCTGACTATTAAAGGTCGTTCATCGCAGGGAAATATTTTGAGCAGGTTTCCTGTTCGTAACATTGTGAAGCGCGAAGAGGGTGTTTCCACGCTGGGAGCACTTGATGTCTGGTACGACGAAACCGTATTGCGTCTGAATACCGAGGAAAGAGGACTTTATCTCGGCGCTTTCAAAGGAGAAGACAAAATTTTCACGCTCATGTCCTCCGGCGAATTTAAACTCACCGGTTTTGACCTCGCTACCCATTTCGATGATGAAATGGTGTTGATTGAGAAATTTGATCCGAAAAAGATCATTACTGCCGTTTATTTTGATGGCGCTCAGAACAGATATTATGTGAAACGATTCACTATCGACAGCGATACGCCCGCAGAAAAAAAACACCTGTTCATTTCCGATGCCAAAGGTTCCAAACTAATGCTCTATTCAATGGATTACCTGCCGCGATTAGAGATGGAACTGAAAACCAAAGGCAGCAAAGAGTTGGTTTTCGAAGTCGTTTCGCTGGCTGATTTTATCGGGGTCAAAAGTTATCGTGCAAAAGGAAAACGGTTGGCTAATAAAGAGATAAAAAAAATAAAACTAATTTCTTCGCTGCCTTACGAACCCCTTCCCGAAGAGGAGATGGAAAAATCTGTTTCGGTAGGTGATATGGAAGAAGAAACTTCCGGCGAATTCATTACCGGGAACCCAAAAGAAAAGGCGGCGCCTGCTGAAAAAAATGAAGAGCAGGAAGTGATGGAGAAAGAAAAAGACCCGGAGAAAAAATCTGGCGATGATGCTATACAAATGGAGCTTTTTTAATAGCTTATTTCCTTAAATAGTTGTTAATTTTTTCTAAAAGAGAATCGTAAAACTCAAAATATACCTACCTTTGTAATCTAAAACACGAGATTATGACAATGAATAGTAATAAAATCCTTGAAGTTTCTCCCGACGTTAAATGGGTGGGTATTTTGGATTATGATTTGGTAACATTCGATGTGGTATTGACTACAGATTACGGGTCAACATATAACTCCTATTTCATTGATGCGGAGAAAAAAGCCGTTATTGACACATCAAAAGAGGCCTTTTGGAAAGATTATGAGCGCAAGATAAGGGCGGTAACCGACCCGGCTGAGATTGAATATATCATTATGAGCCATACGGAACCCGATCATTCCGGTAATCTGAAAAAGCTGTTGGAAATAGCGCCCAAAGCTAAAGTGGTGGGGACTTCCGTGGCCATTCGTTATCTGAAGGATATGCTGCATTGCGATTTTGAATCCATTGCGGTGAAAGATGGTCATACGCTTGATTTGGGAAATAAGCATTTGCGCTTTATTTCCGCACCCAATCTGCATTGGCCTGATACCATGTATACTTACCTTGAGGAAGACAAGCTGCTTTTCACCTGCGATTCGTTTGCCTGCCATTTTGCAGACGAACGTATGTTCGATGACGAAGTGGACGATTTTGATGTGGCTTTTCGTCACTATTTCGATATGATTATCAAGCCTTTCAGTAAATTTATGCTCAAGGCTATTGATAAAATTAAGGATTTGGAAATCAACGCTATTTGTCCGGGACATGGCCCCATATTGCGCGAAAACTGGAAGCGTTATGTGAAACTGACCCGTTTGTGGTCGGAGAAATTTATGACTCAGCCGGTGAAAAACAATGTTTTCATTCCTTATGTCTCGGCTTATGCCAATACGGAAGCAATCGCAGAGAGTATTGCTAAAGGTATCCATGCTGCCGGTGATTTTGAAGTGGAGCTCCTGAATATTGAGCATACGGACCTCGGCAAGCTGGAGATGAAAATAACCCGTTGCAATGCGGTTATTGTGGGAAGTCCTACCATAAACCAGAATATTCTTTTGCCGATTTACAGGCTGTTTGCCGTGATGAATCCTTATCGTGATCACGGAAAGCTGGCTGGCAGTTTTGGCTCGTACGGCTGGAGTGGCGAAAACAGAAAAATGTTGGAAATGAACCTTACTGCTTTGAAATTCAAATATTTCGGGGAGGGCTTTTTTATCAAATTTTCTCCCGGCAATGAAGAGCTAAAGGCTGCTTTTGACTACGGCGTTGCTTTTGGAAAGCAGTTGTTGAGCACATAAGCACGGCGTGAATTTTGTTTGTTTAATGCTAAAATTTAGACTTTAACCTATGTTTGCCAAATGGTCTTCTGTACGAATTCTTCTGACAACTGCCCTGTTGTCGGTAGCATTGTTTTCGATGGGGCAGTCTGAGAGAAAACTGGCTAAAGAATTTGTGGCGCAGGCTCCGAAAATTTCTGTTAACGTTACGCCTCCGCCGTTTCTTTATAAATACAACCTGAAGACCGGTATATTGGATAGCATCAGCTATCACAACAAGCGGGAAAAAGATTCGATTCTCTGGGTTCATTCCGATTTTATTCAGCATATTGTTGATTCTGTTTTTATTCAACGCTATATGAAAGGTTACGTCAGTGAGTTGAAAAAATATGGTCTGCATGTAATAAAAAACGATACCTTAATAAATAATGCTTATTCGGTTAATGTTGCTCAGATTGAGTTGGAAGAGCAGTATTATTTTTTCTCCGATACAGCTTACTATGGTAACGACGTATATGTTCATCACCAGTTTTTAAATGCATTAGATGTAAGTTCCTGGTTTTCGTTGCAGGGGCCGTGGCTGTCTGGTAAATCCGGGAAGATTTTGTTTGCCGAGAATCTGCTGACGGATAATATTGACGGCCATTTTGAGATTGACCCTTATTCGGGAGAAATTAAATACCTGTACCGCCTTGACAGCCTTACCGTGAAAAAGATTTACAACTATGCACAAAATCTGGGCCGGACTTATGCGGGCTATACATTTGATTATCTGCTAAATACATTTCTTGACAAAAAACTGCCGGCCTCGCGTCGAACAGATAGGTACTGGCGATACGATCCTTATCGTAAGAGATTTTTCTTTGCTATTGACGGCGATAAATTTGTCCCTATTCAGAATAACCGGTAAAAGGGGGTATGTCCCTAAAATTTTCTAATTTTACCGGGTATGAATGAATTACTGATATATGTACCAAAAATTTCCAACCGTGTGCGCTATGTTTTCCGGCTGGTTTTTAGAGATTTGTTGAAAATTTCTTATGAGATTACCAATGATCTGGATTCTTTTCAAAGTGCAGACAAGCCTAAGATGATGTATGGCATGAAGGCCCATACCGATGACATCTTTTTTAAGACTTCGGGTTTGCTTTTTGAGAAGGGAGTGCATAGCCTTGAGTACAACGCTTTTGATTATAAGGGAGATAAAGCCTTTTTTCAGGTTTATGATGAGGATTCGATTTTGCCTTTTGATGTGTTTTCAGCTATTTTCTTTCTCATTTCCCGATATGAAGAGTACCTGCCTTTTGTTCGTGATCAGCACGGCCGGTTTACGGCTCCGCTGAGTGTGAGCAGCAAGTGGGGAATTTTGGAAAAACCCATGGTGAATATCTGGACGCTGGAGGTGAAGAATATCATTTTGGAGCGTTATCCGGAGTTTATTTTCCCTGAAAAAAAATTCCGTTTTATTCCTACTTATGATATTGACTCCGCATGGGCTTATGTCCAGAAGGGTTGGCTGCGTTCGCTGGGCGGCTTTTATCTCTCTTTGAAGTCATTCGACTTTATGGAGTTTTGGGAGAGAGCCCGGGTGCTGATGGGAAAAGAAGAAGATCCTTTTAACACATTTGATTTACAGATAGGATATCAGAGAAAATATCATCTCCACCCTGTTTACTTCATCCTCTTTGGCATGTATGGACGTTTTGACAAGAATATTAATTTTCGAAACGGCAGATTTCGCCGTTTGGTAAAATGGCTGGCCGATTATGCCGAAGTAGGTCTGCATCCCAGTTATAACACCATTGATAATCCGGAACTACTCAAAGAAGAGCTGGAAAATCTCAAAGATCTGTTGAATACCGATATTACTCGCAGCCGACAGCACTTTCTCCGGCTTAACCTGCCCGATACCTATCAAAATCTGATTGAGAATGATATTCTCGATGATTATACCATGGGTTTCGCAGCTTTGCCGGGTTTCAGAGCAGGCATTTGTGATACTTATCAATTTTATGACCTGGAACTGGATGTAGAGACAAAATTGCGCTTGCATCCCTTTGCCGTGATGGACGGAACTTTACGCGACTACATAAACATAACACCGGAGGATGCCATCGGTAAAATAAAAAAACTTATCACCGAAGTGAAAAAAGTAAACGGAACTTTCATTTCTCTTTGGCATAACGAGTCGCTTAGCGACCGGAAACGCTGGAAAGGATGGCGCAGGGTGTACGAAACCCTGTTGGAAGAGGCAACAACACCATAAAACAGAAACCATTGATACGCTATTTGCTACATGATGACATCGACAAAACCAAATGGGATGCCTGTATCCGCAAGGCTTTTAACGGAAATATTTATGCCGTAAGCTGGTATCTCGATGTGGTGCATAAAAACTGGGAAGCCCTGGTGGAAGACGATTATGTACGTGTTATGCCTCTGACGGGCAATAAAAAGTATGGTATATATTACCTGTTTCAGCCTTTTTTTACCCAACAGCTTGGAGTTTTTTCCACCGAAATACTCAATAGCAGCGTGATGAATGATTTCATTGCAGCGATTCCACAAAAATATCGTTTTGTACAGATTAATCTGAATATTCATAATCATCCCCGGCCCGGAGGTTATCGGTTGATTGCTAATAAAAATTATCTGCTGGATTTGATTTCCAAATACCCCAGGTTGTCGTCTCATTATTCTACCAATATAAAACGGAATCTGAAAAAAGCACTTTCTTCCCGTTTAATGCTGGTGAAAGGGATGGAACCCGGCCTCCTTACGGATATGTTCAGGCAAAACAAAGGTCGTGAGATAAAGCATTGGAATGACGAGCATTATATTCGCTTGAAACAGTTAATGTTTAAGGTGCTGTATAAGGGAGGAGGAGAGATTTACGGGGTTTATACCGAGCATAATGAGCTTTGTTCGGGTGCCTTTTTTCTGAAAGATCATCAACATCTGATTTTTCTCTTTTCGGCGACAACACCGGAAGCCCGTCAAAACGGGGCCATGACTTTTCTTTTGGACGCTGTGATACGCGAGCATGCCGAAACAGCACTTGTTCTTGACTTTGAGGGCTCCAACAATCAGAATCTGGCTCGTTTCTATCGGAGTTTTGGTGCGCAGGAGATAACTTATTACCGCTTGGAAATCAATCGGTTATCTTTTCCTTTTAATCGCATTGTACAGGCATTGGCCGGAAAATGATAAAGAGAGAAAGCCGGAGAGCCATAAGTTGAAGGAAACAAATGAAGTATTTCAAAAAATAGTCACATTTACTGAAAAATTTCCTTTACCTTTGTCTAAAACTAATATCTATGGTTAGGGAATTAGGGAAAACCAACTCTGTTTTCAATCAGTTTCTTTCTGAGATTAGGGATGCTCAAGTTCAACAAGATCGTTTTCGTTTCAGGCGAAACCTCGAGCGTATTGGTGAAATTTTTGCGTATGAAATCAGCAAGGATTTGCCCTACGAAAAAAAAGATATTGTTACTCCGCTGGGGACAGCTCACATGCAGATAATGAAGCAGCAGCCTTTGTTGGCGACCATTTTACGTGCCGGCATCCCATTGCATCAGGGGATGTTGAATTTCTTTGATCATGCGGATAATGCCTTCATCTCGGCTTACCGCAAATATGATGCAGACGAAGATTTTGTGATTAAACTGGAATATGTTTCTTCGCCCGGTCTCGAATCAAGAATACTCATTATCAGTGATCCCATGCTGGCAACCGGTGGTTCGCTGGTGGCAGCCATCAAAGGATTGTTTGAGAAAGGAAAGCCCAAAGAAATTCATATTGTTTCGGTACTGGCAAGTAATGTAGGCATCGAACTTTTGAAAAAGACGTTTTCGAAACACAAAATAAAAATCTGGACCGGCGTCATTGATGATGAGCTGACTGCAAAAGCTTTCATCGTACCGGGCCTCGGTGATGCCGGAGATCTGGCTTACGGTAAAAAAGAAGATTAAATTGAAAAGTACAAAACTTATTCGGGAAAATATCCGCATTTCTCTTAATTCCATTAGGAGTCACTTGGTACGTACTATTTTAACTGTTTCCATTATTGCTTTTGGGATAATGGCGCTGGTGGGAATATTAACGGCTATAGATTCCGTTGAATATTATCTGACCCAGAATTTTGCCATGATGGGTTCAAACACATTTAATATAAGGAACCGTTCCCTGCGTATTCAAATAGGCCATCGCCGTACACGTGCAGAGGTTTATTCTGTTATAACTTACCGGCAGGCGCTGGCCTTTAAGAAGCGTTATCAGTTTCCAGCTACAACCTCGCTGAGTATTGTGGGGACGGGAACGGCAACCGTGAAATACAAATCCAAAAAAACCGATCCCAATGTGCGGATAACCGGTGTGGACGAAAATTATCTCGCAACTGCAGGTATGACGCTTGACAGAGGCAGGAATTTCCAACCTTCCGAAGTAATTGATGGTAACCATTTGGTCATCCTGGGTAGTGAGGTGGTGAAAACACTTTTCAAAAACAACGAAAATCCTATCGGGAAAGTTGTTTTTATAGGTCCTGGTATGTACAGAGTTATAGGAACTTTACAGGAAAAAGGCTCCAGCGTGGGGTTTAGTGGTGACAGGTCGTGTTTGCTTCCTTTAAATAATGTCAGGCAGTATTTCTCACGTCCCAACATGAATTACACTATTAATGTCATGGTGAATCATCCGGATCAAATGGCTGCCGCCATTGGAGAAGCCACCGGGCTGTTCCGGCAAATCCGCAAAGACCGTCTCGGGCAGGACGATTCGTTTTCTATTGTGAAAAGTGATAAGATCGCCAACATGCTAATCGGCCTTACCGGAAACATTACTATCGGAGCCACCGTCATCGGGCTAATTACGTTGTTTGGCGCAGCCATCGGACTTATGAACATTATGCTTGTGTCGGTTACAGAACGTACGCGCGAAATTGGTATTCGCAAAGCCATAGGCGCACGACGACGAACTATTCGTAACCAGTTTTTGTTTGAAGCCATTGTGATTGCCCAAATTGGCGGTGTTTTTGGTATTATCGCCGGCGTTATTATGGGAAATATTATTTCAATAATCACGGGTAGCGCCTTTATTATTCCGTGGATGTGGGTCTTAGGCGGTGTTGTTCTGACCTTTATTGTGGCACTCGTTTCCGGAATTATTCCTGCCAACAAAGCTGCCCGTACCGACCCCATCGAATCGCTGCGTTATGAATGATTCTTGTGTTTTGTTCATCATATAATACTCGTTATGAGCTACTTAGGGTCTGCTGAAAAACGCTTAAATTATTGATATATAAATTATTATATTGATT
>CAZRAW010000081.1:0-9690 GCA_964598065.1 uncultured Lentimicrobiaceae bacterium | reverse complement strand
TGGCATGTCTTTTAGGAAGATGAATGGCATGTTTGCGGCGGTACGCCTGAATGGCATCTCCCGCACCATAAACAGCAGTAAAACTCAATTGCCTTGAGAATTCCTGAACCGCAAAGACAATGAGTGATTTCGGACGAAGACCATGCATCAGTTTTTGGGCTGCTTTTGATGAATTTCCAATACTTCTCGCATGTCCCTGAACGCAACCAATCCTGCAGGCCCAGCATCCCAATTCCATTTCTTCAAATGAAAATGCTGCTGCTACAATCCTTCCGCCAAGCTGATTGCATTCAAAAGATAAAACCAGTTCCCCTTCTTTCCGGAACCTGTAATCATACCCCAAAATCAAAATACCTTCGATAGTGTCATTGAGCTGAAAACGTGCAATCTCCACACCGTTGCTGCGCGTGATCACCTGCATAAATGTTTCACCTTTGCTCATGATAAATTGATAGGTGTTGAGTATAACTTTTGTTTTTTGTTTTTTCGTCCACCTGATCGACATATAGACCCTGAATGGCTTGAAATAAAGCCATGGACGGTGTTTGGCCACTATAAGAAAATCGGGCGATTTGAGAGTTTTAAACCACTTAGATGCAAATTGCGGAGCGAGGAGTGCGCCAAAAAAACTCTTCCATTGTTGCTTTCTGCGATAGCTTTTGCCTCCGCCGGCAAATGCTTGTGATGCAAGTTGCCATCCATTAACGGCGACCGAAAGAAATGGAATGTGTCTTATGATATTCTCAAAGAAAGGATGTAAAATTCTGAAATAAGATACTGTCCCAAAGTACACTTGTTTCCTCTTGTGGTTCATGTTTTTCTGATTACAAATATCTTAAGCTGTCAATTTAACACTGTGGATGTTTCTGCTTTTCTTGAATAACAGATTCAGCCAGAGAAGAATAGGAAATGAAGTTAGCTTTTTGTGCTTCTGCCCAAAGGATGAATTCTTTCAGTTTGTTTAACATTCCAGTTCCCGAAAGCCTGCTGATATAGAACGGAAGCCCCAATTTGTCTTTGTCGGTTATGTCGGTAAATTCCCAGGGATGCATATAAAAATTGGCAAAGCCGTCTTTCCTTAAAATTTTACGGGAAGCTGCTTCAAGAATGCTTAGCGGGAAATTTTTGAAACTGAGCCAAAAAACCGGGAACCGCATAAAAGGAGTAACCGAAGCCGGAATCTGTACCAGAGAACCGGTTACAAAGGGAGTCCGTGGCTTTGGCAATATTTTTCCAATCAATTTTATCTTGTTTTAACAGGGCCAGTACCTGATATCCCATATAATCCATATGCTCAATGAGAAGCTGTCGTTTAAGCTGATTGGCATAGATAAAATGACTGATATTAAACTTGAAGAGTTCGGCTGATATCAATGCGGTCTTTTTGTAATTATGTTGTGCAACAAATTGTTGTAAACTTTTTATTTTTTGCTCAAATACAATATAATTATTCTCTGCTAGTACTTGCCTGAAAACCTGATTCTTTTGGGTCATGTTTATCCGGGTCATCGCTTTTGTAATTCCAACACTATTGTTGTTGAGGGCATATTCGGTCATGTCTTCGAAAGGTGATAAAACCTGATCCGGTTTTTGGTAAACATTAATTTTATTTTTTGGCGATGATTGGGAATAGCTTTGAAAAACCATCATCACTGTTACGAATAAAAATGCTAATTTTTTCATTTCTTTTAATTTTACATGAACATAATTAATTGTTGACAAAGGTGCAATCCAAATCTAAAGGAATTATTAAGTTTTTACAGTTATCAAAAAAAGGTGTAAATTTCATTATAGAGTTTATGATTATCAAAGTATTTGGCTGTCCAATGGATATTCAAAATGATGATTTTGGGATTAGTTATTATAATAACTTCTCTTTTTTAAACCATGCAATGGTTTTGTGTATTCCTTTTTCTAAATCATATTCTGGTTTAAAATCAAAATCTTTTACGATTTCTTCGCTTGCACAAAGCCAATTTTTACAGATAAGCTCTTTGTATTTGTCGCTGTTTAAGGTGGAAGGTTTCCCGAAAAAGCATGAAAGTTTCATATTGATAAGGGCAATAGTTTTCACAAATGCTTTTGGAAAAACAATGGTAACCGCTTTTCTTTTGAGCGTTTTTTTTATTATTGCGTTAAACTGTTGAGCGGTATATTGTTTTAAATCTGTTACAAAGTAAGCTTTTCTGGTAATCTTCGATTTAAGTGCATCGAAAACAAGTTTACAAAGATCGGTTACATACAAAAATGTAAGCTGTTGTTCTTTTGTACCAATATATGATTCAATACCTTTCTTAATAGATTTGTAAGCCAGATAATAATCTTTTTCTCTGGGGCCATATACTCCTGTAGGCCTGAGAATAATGTAGGGAAAGTTGGCCCGAGACAGAATAAACTGTTCTGCCAATTGTTTACTTTTGCCATACATCGTTACCGGATGAGGTGTGTCAGTTGGTTTTATGGGCTGCAAGGTGTTTTCGTTACCAGGTCCGAAGACTGCCAGGCTACTGATGAAAATAAATTTATCAGGAATCTTGTCTGTTTCCTCTAAAACTTCGATGAAGTATTTGGTGTAGTGATAATTAATGGTAATAAAGTCCTTTTTGTTACACGTCTTTACAACACCTGCAGCATGAATAATATAATCAAAGCGGGGTGCGTTTTCTACCTGTTTTCTCAGTATCTTTTTTTGAGAAAAGTCCATCTCAAAGAGTTGAATAGCAGGATCCGGAAGGTATTTCCTGCAACTTGATTTTCTCACGCCGGCATAAACTTTATAATTTCTATTGAGTGCCTCATCTACAAGGAAACTACCGATAAATCCACTGGCTCCTGTGATCAATACTTTTTTCATTTCTCAAGTTTATTCAAAATATAAAAATAGGGACTACATGTCGATATCAATTTTAATCCGGATACCTGCTTTTGGCATGGGCTGAAAGTTTTTAGGCATAACCCGCCAGACATAATCTACCCGCAAAAACTTAAATATACTGGTTATGCCCACACCCAATTCGAGATAATGATGTCCGGGCAGATTCATGTCCCATGGAAAACTCACTACTCCGGTGTGTTTGTTGTTTAATTGACTATATAAATACTTAACTGAAAATACGCTTTTTACATTCAACTGGCGAAGGAGTGGTATTCTGTTTGTAATAATACCATTCATGAATATTTCACCCATAACACTAAAATACCGGTCGCTGGCAATTGTTGCATTGTTTAGCAGATTAAACCGGAACCTTGACAATCCATAGGATTCGTTACCGCGATGTATCTCCAATAACGGAAAGGGCACTTTACCAAACAATGCACCCGTTTCTACAATATACCTTACCATAGGGATCCCCATCAGGAATCTCTGTTTTAAGGTCATGTGTATTTTATAATAATTTCCTGTTTGATTCCCTGCTTCATACCTCCCAAAAGTTCCCAATATGTTAATAATTGGAAAATGTGTACCAATATAATAGCGCCGTAAAAAGCGATCTATAATTTTTTCATGCCATGAAAAGCGTAATTTTAAGGTTGCTGCCTGTGTTCGAATTTGTCCAATATCAATTCCATTTTGAATGAAAGGCACATACTGATTGTCCTGAATTTTATCATTTTCTAGTTTAAGCCCGGTAAGAAACCCCTTCTTCCATTCACGTTCAAAATAAATACTGGTCTGGAAAAACATGGCCCGACGAAAATTCTGGGTACGCTTGAAAAAAGCAGAAATAAAACTATCTTCTCCCAATGTAGTTGTATTTTCTTTAATTAAACGAATATGTCCATACATGCCTAATAACTGTAAGTCTTTGCTAATATGGAATCGTAGAATAGTTCTGTGTTGTGTTTTAAATTTCCAGGTGAAAAACGTGTTATATTTCCATTGTTTATCCTTAAAGCCATAACCGGCCATCGCCCCAATCGAATAATTCGGATTAAGCTGAGATCCGGTTCTCCCTCCAAAGCTAAGCCGAAGCCCCTCAACCGGATTGAGTTGTATGAGATTTAAAAACGGGCCTATTTCATATTTGCCAACATTGTAATATTCGGTAACAAACATATCGGTAGTTTTATTTAAAAACCGTACCCAACCAATGTTGTTGATCGAATCGATGGATCGAGATATTTGCTTTCCGGAAATGTTTTGCGAAGAATTTGAATAACGGGTAAAAAGAGTGTCAGAGACAGTTCCTGCATTCCTTTTGGAAGCAACTTTCCCGGTTTCGGCAGGTACTAATTGCCGTGCAGTCTGGCCTATTTTCACGTTATTATAAGCAGTATATTTATTTATCTCCAGCATACTGCGATGGCTTTTTTGAAGTTTATTGTAATTAAAAGTAGCGGTGACCTTATTACTTTTAAAAAAGGAAATGGAATCATTAAGAATTTGGTAACGATAAGAAATACCAAATTCATTCAAAAAATTTACATTCGCTATGCGTGGTAGCGAAGCCTCAATGTCCTGAATAGCCCACAAGCCTTTGATAACAATGAATCTACCTATGAAAGCCATGTCTTTATTATTTTTCGGTACGTATTTGATGGTGTATATCATTCGACCATTCTGCAAGGTGCTGTCTGCTAAATAATATTTATAAAATTGACGTCCCAGTCCTCCGATTGGACTCACAAAGTTGTGACCCAATAAGTCCACGTAATTATCATAAAAGTTCATCAATGTACTCAGTGAATTGGAATACCTTGAAATCTGAAGGTCCTTTAGTAAACCTAATCCGTTTTCTTTAAATGCAATCACTTGAGATTGTGATAAGTGTTTCTTATGATCAATAAAAATGTTCGTTATCTTTTTAGAGTAAAACAGGGGAATAAAACCCATTTTGGAACTATCCTTTTGTTGTGGTAAATATTTTCGCAACTGTTTTAATAAATTGCCTTTAAGCTCTGAAAGTTTGATATTTGTAAAGCTGGCAGAGATATCCGTAAAGGTTTGGGCGCTAAACCGTTCCAGTCTGTTTGGATCGTTTTTCTTTCGGTGGCGTATTATCTGGCGTATGATAGGAAAGGCCGGATTTTCGCCGGGTTTTATAACTACCTCACCTAATGTTTGATTCTCTTGTTTCATTCTCACTATCACATGAAATATAACTCCCGGCTTCATTCCTAATTTTACCGTTTGGTAGCCAATTTGGGAAAAAACCAGCGTGTCTTCCGGCTTGGATGATTGAATCTGAAAACGACCTGTTGAGTCAGTTGTTGTGCCTATGGTCGAATGGAGAAAATAAATATTGGTGTAGGGGAGTCCTTTCCCCGTAACATCATCCAACACAAAACCTTCCGCCCCCAAAGATTGTCCAATTGTTTGCTGTATAAAAATCAATTGCCAAAATCCAATAAGCAAAATTAGTCGTATTTGTAATAATGAAACAAAATTTTTTTCTACCATAGAACGAGGTCACTTATTGTTTGTAATATTTTTCCCAACGTATTGTAAGATGCGTCTTCGATAAAAAGGTTGGTTTGTATGAGTAACTTAATTTTAATAAAAAGCGTACACCTGTAAAAATCGGTATAAAAAATAGAGTCCTATTATGAACAATGTAATACCTAGAAAAAAATTGACTTTTCTTTCCGTTTTGTCAGAAAGAAACTTTTTTGCCCAACGTAAGATAAATGACAGGCATACTAAATAACTTGCAATGCCGAGGCCGCCAAACAATAAAAATAGAAGATGCGTGCGGTTCGTGAAATTAGTAATGAGTCCGATACTTCTTTCAATATCAGCGACAGTGATCCACCAGAAAATCATCATGGGGTTGGTGACCGCCAGAGAGAAACCCACCACGAACGATAACCCACGGTGTTTCAGGCTTTTGTTATTAGCCTCAATATGAATGGTTTTTTTGAAGTTTTTTAATGTGATGCCTCCAAGGATAAACAAAATAATACTTCCTGCAAGCCAAAAAACAGCCATTACAATTTTTTCCTTCAAAAAAGGGGTAATCCCGAAAAAGGCAATGAAACCATACATGACGTCTGAGATAGCTGACCCCAAAACAATCATTAATGCAGCTTTGACATGGCCGGCAAATGAACGCTTTGCAATTTCAATTTGTGTTGCGCCCACAGGGATTGCAGTAAAAAATCCCATAACATAAATGACAATTAGGCCAAGAGTTAATTCCATACTTTGTTTTTTAAATATATGATTATTTCGTTTGCTATATCGTGTGGTTCCAATCCGTCGAAACACTTCGCTGTGCTACAGCGTTTTGAAAGCTTATTGATACAGGTAATATTACGGCATATGCTATTGGAAAAAAAGACGTGAGAAGGGGCAGCCTGTGGTGCCGGATAGAACATGGAATTCTCCGAATCGTAGGCATAAATACGAGCCGGTGTAGCACCGAAGATAGAAAATATGGCCGTTTTGTTTCTTAGTAAGTTGCCTTGTTTGTCCTTCTTTTGGGAAGCTGCCAAATGTAGAGGGCCTGTATCATTAGAAATGTAAGCATCACACTGATCCAGTAAAGCAGCATAAGTATTTAAAGAAAATTCTTTGGGGACAATAACACATTTTTTTGTTTCCGAAATACTTAGCTGATTCAAAATATCTTTTTCCACGCCTGTAAACACAAAACCCGAGCTGATCAACAAATACCGTACACCCCCATCCAGTAATTCCTGTACCATTTTAACCTGCTTGTTCAAAGGTAATTTGGTGTAGGGAGAAGTGGCGTCCGGATTAAACAGGACAATCCCCTTTTTGCCATAATACCCAATACTTTTGAGAAAATCCAGGGCAAAACTGATGGACTTTTCATCTAAAAACACCTGGACATTTTTAATCTGTACATGATTTTTAGCAGCGTCCTCAGGAAATAGGTGTGTTAAATACAAGAATATTTTTTTTCGAAGATGATTCACATCTTGTGTTTTTAATTCATCGTACGCTATGCTCATTGACAGAGGATAATGATTTAATACCGGCCTTGCACAACCATTTAATGTTTTTGTTTCAAAAAAGGGACAGAAATTAAATATTAATGAATAAACCGATTCTGTCGTTATTTTTTTCAATCTTTCAACATCTCTCTGAGTAGGAATAGCTTTTCCTGAGAAAACAGGAAAAACGATGTCAATGTCAGGATTAGGAGCAATCAGTGAATACGCTTTCCTGTTTATTACATAATGGACCTCCCTTTTCGGGAATAGTTGTTTTAAAGTTTGACATGCCACCTGAATATTGATGGCATCTCCTATATTTAGGTCAGCAATGACTAAAACAGGTCCTGAACTGGTACTTTGAAGAATGGTTCGATTTTGTTTTCTATAGCTCCAGCGTAAAAACAGGTGATTCCCAAAAAAAAGCTTTACAATGCCATTGGTAAAATATTTTCCAAATTTCGGACAACAATTTGTTAAATAGGAAGAAAGGACAGGAATAGTATCTGCGACGTTGACTCTGAAAAAAATGAATTTTTCCCTTTTCAGTATGGCCTTATAGCGGCTTAAAAAAAACTTAAACATAGTTTCCTTTTATTTGTAGCAAGGCAAGTAATAATCGGTTCGTATTTTGAAATTCTACTTCAATTTTTGCAAACATTTTTGAACGATACAATAAGAACGAACCAATAGATGAAAGTCCAATTTTATCGGAACCAGGCAGTTTGCGGATGGTGTAAAATAACATCACCTGTTGAACAGATTCCAAAAGAGCAGGCCCAGCCAGTCAGGCAATAGGGCAAATGATGCAATTACAAACACGAATAAAGAACCAGAGTAGTTACTATCAACATATTCGGCCGGATAATGACTATAAATGACCTTATGTTCAATCAGATGATAATAAACGTATTTAAAAATATAGTAGTTATTCAGGTGACCTAAAAGAATCTGCTGAACGGCGGCTGCCATTGAGAAAAGAAAAAAAACAGTCAGATTAAACCGTTTATTTTGGAATATGGGGTTATTGATAAAAGTTTTCAATATATTTTTTCCATGGAATACCTGGTAAAATTTATCGTCAATATTAGATGAAGATTCTAAAGATATTTTAAAGATTACAGGACTTTTAATATTTATTTACAAATTTATAGTCAACTACGTTTTGTCAGAACTTTCCTGGTTTTAAGGATACAGAGGTATGAATTTAATATTAAATTTTTTTTTCTGCTATAGTTTCGTAATTAAGATTTCATGTAAGTGTCAATTATTTGCATAAACTGTTTAAAGTCGAAAGGTTTTGTGAAATAAAAATCACATCCTGTCCTTAGATAGTCTTCTTTTTCATTTTCATAAGGTAGTGAAGACTGGACAATAACCGGAACTGATTTATTTATTTCTTTGATTTGCCGAATCAGGTTTATTCCATATATCTTTTTAAAATACAATTCTGTTATAACCAGGTCTATGGAGTGTTCTTTTATGTGATTTAATCCTTCTAATGGATTGGTTGTGCAAATAAACCGGCAGAATGTGGGTTTGAGAAATAAAGAAATTACCGTACAGTTTAATTCGTCATTATCAATCAATAGAATGGTCTTGTTTTTCCAGTTGTATGCAGTATTGGACGAGTTGACCTGTTTTTGCGGACACATAAGTTATGTTTTAAGTCTTCCTGGAGAGGGATATTAATTATTTTGAGTATGGAATTCTAAATCTTGCTTTCTGGTATAAATTATAAATGATTAAATACCCGTACTTAAAATCATTATCTGATTTTAAGTACGAGTTCAACTATAAAAAGCAAGATAAGAATAATGAACACTAACTGAATTAATCACTACTGCTATCGCTAGTGTCAGTGCCCGTGGAAGTTCCGTGTTCCTCATTCAGGTCTGCACCATGCTGAGATAAAGCAGCTTCAAAATTGCCTGATAATTTGGGGTTGTGGGTGGCATCAATCAGGATTGTTCCTGCAGTTTGTGAAGCTGTTCCAAAATCAAGATTTCCCATCCATTTGCTTAAATCAAAAACGATAGCAACCGATACTGTGCTATTGGCAGTCACCGTAATGGTCTTGGTAAGGTTCAGTTCTATTTGACCTGCAAATTTTGATTGCAGGACAAAAGGAACAGATGATCCGCTGACGGGCGTAAACGTACCTTTTATCACTATGGAATTGCCCTGAAAAACAGTATTGCTATTGGGCATAAAAGTTAAATCCACTTTCTTAAAAGTACCCGGATAAAGTTTTACTTTTCCCAGGGTGACTGTGTCTGTACTCATATTATAAGCAAAAGGGCCGGGAATAACAATGTCACCAGAATCGCTCATTTCTTTGGATGACTCATTGTCGGGCCCCCCGGCAGTGGATCCCCCCATGTATTGACCATCATTTCCGGTATTTTCCTGAATGTTTACATTTCCAAAACTAACATGGGCAGAAGATAAAACCAAGGTCCCTCCTTTTACAGGGATAGTTATACTTTTCAGGCTTGCTGTGCTCTTATAGTACGTTTTTTGAACAGTTGCCTTTAAAGTTATGGTAGCTGATTTTACTTTGGGAGAGCCTGATTTCCGACAGGCACTTGCTATAAAGATGAGTGCAACTACCGGTAATACAATTTTTAAACTAATTACTAATTTTTTCATGGGATGAAGATTTTAATTAATAATAAATTCTGACTGTTTTCTGCTTTAAAGATGAGCTCCATGAAAAAAGGTTGGGTTTAGCCCCTCAGATTTTCAAAATATTTTAATCCATCCCGGGTTGATAAACCTCGTATAACA
>CAZRAW010000080.1:0-9830 GCA_964598065.1 uncultured Lentimicrobiaceae bacterium | reverse complement strand
TGATAAATATAACTTTTACAACAAGTTAACTTTAGGCAGGTTCATTATAAAAGCTATTGTTTGAGTATAAAATATTTACTGTCTATTATTTGCCCGCCGGAATTCATAGCAGGTGATGGCAGTAGCTACGGCGGCATTGAGCGACTCGGGACCTGAAACTTCTCCCGTTCCGGGGATAGTTATAAAATGGTCAATAAAAGGATAGAGAGCCTTTGTGATGCCGTGTGCCTCACTGCCTATAAGCAAAATGCCTTTTCCCGGTTTGTTGGTCTTACGAATGTCCTGACCATCCAGCACTGCACCGAAAATATTCAAACCTTCCGGCTTATCGCCAAACCAGTCGGCCAGGCTGGTGTAATGCGCCCGTACCCTCGCCAGCGAGCCCATGGTAGCCTGTACTACTTTTGGATTGAAAATATCCACCGACTCCAAAGAGCAAACCACATCTCGGATGCCAAACCAGTCGGCTGTACGAATAATCGTACCGAGATTACCCGGATCTTTGATGTTGTCCAATGCCAAAATATAGCGGTCAATAGCGGTAATATCCGGCAACCGGTATTCCGGTTTCTCCACTACCGCCAAAACCTCCGAAGGGTTTTTCAAAGCGGAAATCTTCTCCATTTCCTGTAAACTGACACTTTTATACACCAGCTCCGACAACTCTTTTTGATGGGAGGCAATCCATGTTTCCGTAGCAAACAGTTGTATTATCTTCAGAGACCCGCTCATAAAATCAAGCACATTGATACTCCCTTCCGCGAGGAAGTGCCCGTATTTGCGCCGAAACTTATTTTGTTGCAACGTATGCAAATACTTTATGACTGCTTTGCTTAACATCTTGCGAAGATAGAAACAAAAAATTGCAGGAAACACGCACCTTCCGATTTTTTATTCAGATACGATAATCATCAAGCTCCAAACCCCAATTCCCAAACCCCAATTCCCAATGCCTAAACTTAAACTTTCAGGCACTTCCCATCTTACTTTTCCTTCCACCCACAAAAAAAGTCCTCCCCGCAAAAGGAAAGGACTTTTTTTAAAACAGCAGGAATAAAAATTTACTCTGCTTTTACATCCAATGTCAGTTCAACGGCAATGTCTTTGTGTAGTTTGACGGTAGCTTTGTAAGTGCCCACCTCTTTAATGGCCTCGCCGTTAATTTCTACTTTCTTACGGTCGATTTCCACTTTTTTCTGTCCTTTAATGGCATCGACAATCATGATATTGTTAACCGAGCCGAAAATTTTCCCTTTTGTACTGGCTTTCACACCAATGGTCAGCCGTGCGCCTTCGAGCACTTTGACAATTTCTTCCGCTTCTTTTCTGATTTTTTCTTCTTTGTAGGCCTGCTGTTTTTTCACTTCGGCCAGCACTTTCCTGGCGGAAGCGGTGGCAATAGCAGCCATCCCTTTTGGAATCAAATAATTGCGAGCGTAGCCATTTTTTACGGTAATGATGTCGTTTTTATAACCCAAACCGGTAATATCTTGTTTTAAAATAATCTCCATTGTAATTTCCTCCCTTTTATTTTAATAAGTCAGCTACATAAGGCATCAAAGCAAGGTGGCGGGCTCTTTTAACGGCTTTGGCCACTTTTCTCTGGTATTTGGTCGAAGTACCCGTGATACGGCGGGGCAGGATTTTGCCTTGTTCGTTAACAAAACGGAGCAAAAAATCAGCATCTTTATAATCAATGTATTTGATGCGGTTTTTCTTGAACCGGCAGTATTTCTTTTTAGTGGTATCTACTGAAATCGGTGTTAAATATCTTATATCTGTATTTTGTGCCATGATTTTATTTTTTAAAGTTTAAATGAGTATGGATTAAGCTTTCTTTTCAGCGGTTTCCTTTTTTTTACTTTCTGCAAATTTCTTCCGCCGTTTCTCGCTGTAAGCAATAGCATGCTTGTCGAGTTTAACGGTTAAAAAGCGTAATACTTTTTCATCGCGTTTGTACTGAACTTCCAGCTTTTCGATATACGAGCCATCTACCCTGTATTCAAACAGATTATAAAATCCTGTCGATTTTTTCTGAATGGGATACGCCAGTTTGCGCATGCCCCAGTTCTCACGATTTACAATCTCGCCACCATTATCGGTGATGAGCTTTTCGTAAGTCTTTACCGTCTCCTTTACCTGATCTTCAGATAAAACGGGAGTTAAAATGAAAACGGTTTCATACTGATTTACCATCTTTTTGTTAATTAATTAATAATATTAAATTTTGGTGTGCAAAAGTAGGAAATATTTGTTTAAGTAACTGTCTTAAAAAAAGAATTTTTTCGGCTAACAAAAAGAAAAGCTTTTTCTCAAGAGAAATTGTAATTTTGTTTTTGTGAAACTCACTGCTTACATACTGATTTTTGCGCTTTTTTTTGTCTCTGTCGGGACATCTCTCTTCTTTTTTCCAGAGCTGCAACATATTCGTACAAGCATGCAGAAACAGTTGGAAAAACAGGGGAAAAACAATATCGAATTTGTTTTTACCAAAGAAGCTTATGGAAAATTGGACTGGACGCGAAAAGACAAAGAGTTTCGCTTTAAGAGCAGAATGTATGATGTCAGTTTGGTAAAAACCGATGGCGAAAATGTTCAGGTTTTCTGTCTTTTCGACAAAGAAGAAACCGCTCTGCGCCAAAAGCTGAAAAACTTCTTCTCCTCTTCGTCAGATAAAAATCTGCCGTTACGACAAGCAATAAAAGTACTTTCGCAGAAATATTTTACTGCTAACCTTTTCTCTGTTCCCGGACTCTTCAACTTCCGAATTTTGTTGCTTAAACCCTATCTGTTTTCTATTCGTATTTTTGAGAATGAGCTTACCGATCCTCCTCCAAAAGTCTGATTTTTTAAAGGGCTGCCGGATTATAGCTTTTTTTGTATTGCCAGTGCAGCTATAACTGTATGGAGAGAGCCGGAAGGCAAAAGAGAGTGTGGTCATCGCAATCTATGCTCTGATTGAAAATTTCCTATTTTCGGCGCACAAAGTATCGTGCAGATTTATCGTACTGCTTAGTATCCGGACTTCCCTGTGTTTCAGTTTATTACACGGCTGTTATTTTACATAATATCCATCATTACCTTATTAAAACAAAAAAAATCAAAATGAAAAAAATATATTTTATCGTAGCAATAATTTTTGCGGGTTTTCCTCTTTTTGCACAAAAAGAAAACTCCGATTCAACAAACATTAAAAATTTGCAGGAAGTGGTTATTTCGGCCAATAAATTACCGGTAACCCTAAAACATTATCCCGGCTCGGTGAGTGTGGTGAGCAAATCAACGCTTTCCAATATGCCGCGGTCAATAGCCATCAACGAAGCGCTGCGGCTGGTACCGGGTGTGAGAATTGACAATCAGTACGATGCCGAAAGGGTGCATATTTCCATCCGCGGACAGGGGATACTGACTGAGAACGGAATTCGGGGTATTGGCGTTGTTTTAGATGGTATTCCGCTGAATGATCCTTCCGGTTTTGTTCCCGATTTGTATGATGTGGACTGGGCAACGGTACAGAATATTGAAGTTCTGCGTGGCCCGTTTGCCAGTCTGTATGGTGAAAGCGGTGCCGGAGGTGTGATTTATATTACCACACAAAATGGCGGAAAAAAACCTTTTGGCGGTTATGTCAGCCAGACGGTGGGCTCTCATGCCTTTTACAAAACCCTGGCTCAGTTGAATGGTAAAATCAGACACATGAATTATCGTATCAGTTTTTCTCGTACCGGTGGACATGGAAGTCGCGACCATCAGGCTTTCTGGGGAAATATTCTCTATGAAAAAATGAATTTTCATCCCACAAAAAAGATTAAAGTTACTCAGATTCTGTCGCATTCCGACTACTTCCAGCAAAATCCCGAAGGGCTGAATTTGCAACAACTCGCTGAAAATCCGAATCAGGCTAACCCGGATGCCCGTCCGTACAACGAGTATCAGAAAACCAACCGGACTACCTGGGGGGTTATCGGAAACTATGCCATAAACAGAAACCAAAGTTTGCGGCTGACGGCTTATCTGCGCCCCTGGCGTTACAAAGAGACCAGCAACAAAGCAGCGGAATATTGCAACTATAACTCTCCGGGTGTGAACTCACAATATACTATCCATTTTGGAAATAAACTGAAACATACCATTGGTGTCGGTCTGGACTTTAAGTGGCAAAATATTGTTATGTACAAACTGAAAAGTGCCGCTGATCCTAATCGTGTGGAAAGTCTCAATGAAACAAATCTGGAAACCGACACGCTGCTCGCCAACCAGATTATTTTGCAAAGCAGCATCGGTGCTTATGCTTTGTATCAGCTGCAGCTTGGAAAATTTAATTTTTCCGGAAGCATCCGTTATGATAAAATAAACAACAAGCTGACAAACAAGATGATGGCTCCGGATACGGCCACTACTACTAAAAATTTCGGCCAGACTTCGGGTCGTGTGGGTGTAAGCTACAGCCTGAGCGATGCCTTTACCGGTTTTGCCGACTGGAGTCAGGGGTTTATACCACCATCCACTGAGGAGTTGTCCAGTAATCCGTTAGCTTATTACGGTTTTAACACGCATCTGGTTCCGGCTACTTCCCATAGTATTGAAATGGGTTTCCGAGGATTTGTGGGAAACAGATTTTATTATGAAATTACCGGCTTTATCATGAAGACCAAAAATGATTTCTTCCGGTTCAAACAGCGTGGCCGGGGCAACCAGGAAGTGTTTTACGGTAACGCAGGCAACAGCAACCGCAAGGGTGTGGAGCTCTATTTCCTATACCGGATACTGAAAAACCTGAAGCTGCAGGTTGCCTACACTTATGCCGATTACAAATATACTTCCGCCACTATCAATCCGGTTTATACCGATACCAATTATGTGCTGACAACGCCACCTGCACCCGGTCAGTGGTTGCCCAATTCGCCGCGAAATCAGCTTTATGCCGAACTGGATTATTCCCTGACAAAAAACCTGAAAATGAATTTTGCTGTTGAGGTACAGTCGAAATGGGCTATTTACACCGATGCCGAAGCTTATGCCGGAAAACTGGACCCCGCCGTTTATCAAAACTGGCAGCAAGGCTTTACGTTGTTACATTTCGGAGCAGATTATTACTGGAAAATTGGAAAAGTTCACGGTGATTGTAGTCTGTATATCCGTAATTTACTGAATACTGAATACATGGCTTTCACCGAACCCGATCCGGACGGAAATTCCTACCAGCCTGGTCCTGGCAGGGAAATTTTCGGAACGCTGAAGATTTTGTTTTAAAATTTTTTTAAAACGGCATTAATCCAATAATTCACCGGATTGTTGGATTAATGCCTGAATGGTTAGGGATAAGAAATACAGCATTTCACACTGATATTTTGCAGTATAATCCCGGATGAAACTCTATAGTTTATTAGTTTTACGCCAACTATGATGAAAGATTACTTCACACGCCGAGACGCTCTTTCAATGAATAAGCATTTTCGTAACGGCGTGTTGGCAAAGATGCGGTTTTGTGTTTGAAGAGGGTGGGGACCTAAATTCAACTAGTAAATGCAACTTTTTACGGAGGAGAAATAATTGTTATTTTTCAATTTAATATCTTTGCATGTTTTTGAAAATATACAGATATATGTGTCTGTCCATAATGTCCGATTTCTTCGTTATGCTTGTATTTAAAATTAGTCATCCCGATTGTGCTTTTTGTTGGTTTTTTAAATAAAAATCTTACAAAAGCTACGTCGTAACTCCTGATTTTAAATACTTTACAAGCCTCGAACTCGAACATTCTGAACCAAACACTTGACTTATAGTCAGACACTATTCTCTGTATGTACAGTACTTAAAAAACTTTTGAAGATAGTTCGAAATGAATAAAAAACAACTCTCTTTAAGTGAATACATCCATGAAGTTATTCATTTTTATGCCACCGATGCGGTAATAAACAGGGGATTAAGAATTTTCAGAGCCGAAAATGTCAGGTTGGAACATTTTGATATTGACGCAGATATTTTCCGTTTTAAAGTCCGCGGGAATCACGAATATGATGTTGAGATACGCGATTTGCTGTCCGGAAATGTGGAAACTTCCTGTACCTGTCCGTACGACTGGGGAGAAATGTGTAAACACGTAGTGGCTGCGCTGAAATACCTTTCTGTCAATGATTATCGAAAATTCAATTTAAATGATGTTGAAACAATTTCGGCTGTTGAGAGAAGGCAAAAACCGAAGCCCAGGCCCAAACCTGTTCTGCGCTCCTTATATGGTTATGAAATTGCTGATTATAAGATAATTACCGAAAGTTTTGTCAATAAGAATTATTCCGACAGGGACTTGTTTTATTTCTCGTACAAATACATCGAAGTAAAAAAAATTTCGTTTACAGAGGATCATATTTCGCTGAAAGTTTCATTTAAAAATGAACGCTTTACGGTGGATTTTATTCGTAAAAACGATAAAGTTTATGTTTCATCAGACAAGGGTTTGAAGGCTGAAAGTTTAAATTATTATGAAGCCATTGTGCTGCTTTATATTGCTAATTCAGAACAGCCCAAACTATTGGATTATATCTTTAGCGGTAAAATTTTTGACTTCCGGAAAAACATTCTTGAAAATTACGGGCTTAAAGGCAAGCGGTTTGATGCTTATTTTAATACAGGATTTTCATTGGACGGATTGTTTTTCTTCCACAAAGGACGGAGCGATTATTTGATACCTGTTACAAATCTGAAAGGTGACTTTTTGTTTGATTTGGTTCATCAGATTAATGAAAATACCGATAAGCTTGATGCCGTTGAAGCGATGGCTACACGGGAGAAAAGGACATTGGGATTTGTTGTGGAGCTGGACGCTGATCACGACGAGTATTACACGGACAAATATGTGTCTTTAAAGCCTGTCGTTGCCAAGCCCAATAAGGCGGGCAATGCGCTGATTAGTTTTTTTGAGTATTACGAAGATTTCACAAATGCCTCTAATTACGATTTGGTTATTTCTGATAATGCACAAGAACTGTTGAAGATTTGTAAAATTCTGAGCGAAAATGAATCCGGAGACGGGTCGTTAAAAAAGTTATACAAACTCCAAAAACGTGCCGTTGATTTGCTCGTGAACGAAAAATTTGTGTATCGTAAAACGGAGAGTGATTACGGAGCTGCACTTCGCAAAAAGAATTTGCTGCCGATGAAGGTCTCCGCCGAACCTTTAGGCGCTTTCTTTGAAGTAACTTCCGATAAACAGTTTATTCGTCTTAGCCTCAAAATAAAAACCGGTGATCGCATTTTTGACAAAAAAGCGCTTGGTACAATCGGCGATGAACAATATTTATTTTTTATTGATGATGTTTTATATGCCGTTAATAATTTCAATGCAGGCAATTTTATAAATAATCTGTTTGGAGACTATAAAATGGTGAAATCGCATAAAGAGCTGTTTTATCAGGAAATTATCAGGCCTCTTTCGAAAAATATTGAAGTGGTTTTCAATACGGACGAATACGACCATGAAACCGTGGAACTCGATTTCCATGAGAAACAGGTTTTCCTTTCGGAAAAGGATGGGTATATCATTATGACCCCGCAGGTGGAGTATCAAAATGATATAGCGGCAGCACTTTATCATACCGGCGATATCCTTTCGGAAGAAAACGGGAAGATTGTCAAATACCGGCGCAACTTTGAACTGGAAAATGATTTTGTTGATTTTATCAGCTCTCTGCATCCGGAGTTTAAATGGCAAAAAAGGGAAAAGGTATTTTATCTTTCTTACGAAGATTTTTCAAAAGATCTGTGGTTTTATAAATTCTTTGATGAACTGCGTAAAAATGAGGTCGAAATTTACGGTTTAAAAGAATTGAAAAATTTTAAATATTCGCCTCACCAGGGAAAAATAGCTACTTCTGTTAAGTCGGGAATAGACTGGTTCGAGGTGAATGTGAACATTACTTTCGGTGATAATAAAGTCAGCCTGAAAGATATCCGGAATGCGGTTATACGAAAAGATAAATACATCCTGCTAAAGGATGGCTCGGTAGGTATTTTGCCCGATGAATGGCTGCATAAACTGGAAAGATATTTTCGCCATGGTGAAATAAAAGGCGATAAACTAACGGTGTCACATCTGAAATTTTCTGTTGTTGATGAGCTGTTTGACGAAATAAACGATGCGGACGTGCTGGCGGAAATAGAGGAAAAGAAAAGAAAGCTTTCCGGTTTTAAAGAGATTGCCAAAACGAAAATCCCCAAAGAGATAAAGGCCGAATTGAGGCATTACCAGAAAGAGGGCGTCAACTGGCTGAATTTTCTGGACGAAATGAGTTGGGGAGGCATACTTGCCGATGACATGGGGCTGGGGAAAACACTTCAGGTACTCACCTTTTTGCAACAAAGGATGAAAAAGAATAAAACACCCAATCTCATTGTTGTCCCGACTACGCTGTTGTTTAACTGGAAAGCGGAGATAGAGAAGTTTGCCCCGGGATTGAAAGCCTTTTATCATTACGGGCAGGGACGAAACACCGATACGAAAGTGTTTGAAAAATATCACATGATTTTTACAACTTATGGCGTTTTGATGCGCGACATTGAAATGCTGAAGGATTTTAAGTTTAATTACGTGATCCTTGACGAATCGCAGGCCATTAAAAATCCGGCTTCACGCCGTTTTAAAGCCGTCAGTTTGCTGAATGCAAAAAATCGGCTTGCGTTGACGGGAACGCCTATCGAAAACAGTACGTTTGATCTCTATTCGCAAATGAGTTTTGTCAACAAGGGTTTTTTCGGCAGTATGAATGCTTTTAAGAATAGTTTTTCCAATGCCATTGACAAGGAGGGAAATAAGGTGATTGCAGGCGAATTGCAACGAATGATTAATCCGTTCATTTTGCGGCGCACCAAAGAGATGGTTGCCTCCGAATTACCACCTAAAACGGAAAATATTATCTATTGTGAGATGGATTCGGAACAACGCAAAGTGTATGATGCTTACCGTAATGAGTATAGAAATAAGCTACTCGGGAATATTGAAAAAGAAGGTGTAGGCAAATCAAAAATGATGGTTCTAGAGGCATTGACACGGCTGAGGCAGATTTGTGATTCGCCCCGGTTGTTGAATAACGACGATATAAGCGTTACGGATGCTGTGAAGATAAAAGAAATTGTCAGGCACATCACTGACAAAACTGCCAACCATAAGATTCTGATTTTTTCGCAGTTTGTGAAAATGTTGGGTTTGATCAGGGCTGAACTCAATAAACACAATATCGAATACGAATATCTCGATGGCCAATGTAGTACAAAACAACGTGAGCAGTCGGTCAGAAATTTTCAGGAAAATCCTGGTTTGAGGGTTTTTCTGATTAGTTTGAAAGCCGGAGGTACCGGATTGAATCTTACGGCGGCCGATTATGTTTACATTATAGATCCCTGGTGGAATCCGGCTGTGGAAAACCAGGCCATCGACCGCTGCTACCGTATCGGACAGGATAAAAAAGTATTTGCCTACCGGATGATATGTACCGACACCGTTGAAGAAAAGATACTTACACTTCAGCAGAAAAAGATTAAAATAGCCACCGACATCGTGCGAACGGATGAAAGTATTATGAAAGGGTTGAAAGCAGAAGATATTAAAGCGCTGTTTTCGTGATGATTCCGGCGTTTCTATTTTGTTGAAATAAAAAGGACCTAATTTATCCCGTGTGATGTAGAAGCCTATTCAAGCGTGAACATCATACTACTTCAAGCGTGGACACTTGAAGCGGGGGTCGTTAAAGTGTTTTTAGCAATGAACAAAATAGTGTGAAAAGTGTTTTGGGCGCTAAACAAAATGGATATTACGGTCTAAATTTAATAAACGG
>CAZRAW010000079.1:0-9877 GCA_964598065.1 uncultured Lentimicrobiaceae bacterium | reverse complement strand
TAGCACTGGTTTTACTGCTGTATCAATGCTCCTTAAAGCTGAATCTGAATCATACTTTCGCAAGTTTCGGGTTCTTAGTCTTTTGACCCTTTGTATCAATGCTCCTTAAAGCTGAATCTGAATCATACTGCTTATTTTTGGACAACAACTCCCTTTATGGGAACAGTATCAATGCTCCTTAAAGCTGAATCTGAATCATACAGGAGTAGTAGTAAAACTCTAGAGTTTCTATTTTTAATTAAGTATCAATGCTCCTTAAAGCTGAATCTGAATCATACTCATGGCTTGTTGAAGTCACGACGAATATGGGGGTAGGTATCAATGCTCCTTAAAGCTGAATCTGAATCATACCCCACCTTTGTACAGGTGGGAGCTAAAGAAATTAAGTATCAATGCTCCTTAAAGCTGAATCTGAATCATACTCCCTTAATATCAATAATTTAAATGAAGATTTAAGAATTTCTCCAATCTTTTATTGCTACTAACTACCTGTTAATCAGGTGACTTTACAAAACTACAAAAAATCTTTGAACATCCCGCTTTTTTTTAATCATAAACTTGCCCGTTTTGCCCTGACATTTCTGCAAATCGCAATAAATCAGGTAAATAAGCTGTTAAAAATATTTGAACATGTTTTTCAAAACCGATTAAAAACCCGATGTTCAAAATCTCCAAAAACAAGTTGTATTATAATAAGCTGGAGTTCAGGTTGTTCTGCATATAGAAATGGCCATGAAAATCATAAATTTTTGAACATCGTTTGCGCAGGTGCACAAAAAAAAGGATGTTCAAAATTTTTGCCTTCGCTTTTTTTTTCAATTTATGTATTCAAAAAAGGTTAATAACAATGGTTCAGACACTTACATATCATCAACCCTTTTCCTAAAACTTTGAACATGTTATTCGTACCAATATGTCAAAGAACGAATGCGATTTTCCCCATAATTAATAGTTGTCCACGATAGCATACTTTCCTAAACCGTAGTTAGTAAGCCTGCCGAAATGCAAAACCGCTCCTGCCCGTATAAGAGGCATATATTTATCTAATGAACCCCTGTAAGCCACACTGCCTAAAAGGGCATCCTTATACACTTTCTTTTTAACTTCAATTTTAATTTTGTAAAAACTGTCCATATATTCCAAGTCGGTAGTTTTGCCATCGAATGATTTTAAGTCAGCCTCCCGCCCATCGCAATACAGTTGGTTGAGCACTGAAATTCTTTCTGTCAGACTTTTCATCAGATCATGGAAAGGTAAACTATCAGTTGAAGGGTCATCTTTAAAAATCATGGGGCTGAGGAAGTTTAGTTTCACCTGCTTCACTTTGTAGGGTGGGGCGGTGAAGCGTAAATGACTTTTTTTGTCATCGCCCATCAGGGTTTCAATTCCGCTACACTCAAGCTTATGGTAAAGCAAACCTTCCCCTTCACCTATCTGCTGCACAATTTGCAATAAAAACGTATCATATTCAATCGCTTTGCCAATTAAGGTAAGTTCGATGGCAAAGGTATTGCCCCTGACAAATTTGCTCCTGCCTCTAAAATCCGGATAAAGAATGTATGGGACGGGAGGTTCGGTATATTTGCCATAAAGAGGATGTGAGGGCTGTAATTTAATTTTAAATAGTTCGGTATAGGGACAAGATTTGTTTTCAGGGCAAAGATTGCAATCTGTAAGATTTTTGTGCACGCAAACATCATCGTGTAATATTTTTCCAAAAACGCCCCGGATCAGGGAGAAAGAATGCCCGTCGAAATGAAATGGCCGTACAACTACAAAGCTAACCCTGTATTTACGGTAATAGAAATTTTCTAAAAAATTGTTCATCATTTATTACTTCCCCTTTAAGTTTTTGTACCACTCTTTGGCAGGTTCATCACCAATCCATGAGGCTATTTTTTTCCAATCAGCTCCTCCCGGGGGGGTCCATCTTTTTCCTTTTAGCCTATCGGGCGTTGAGACGTACCATTCAAGGGCTTTTTTTATCAACGAAAGGGTATCCCTTGCATCGAGCCGGTCTGCACCGATCTGCTTCAGGTATTGATCAATCTTTTTCCTTGCCTTTTTGAATCCCTTGATTTCCCGAATAACAGGCTCCAGGCCAAATTTTTTTAATTGTTCGTTTCTCGCTTCAATGTGTTTTTTTTCTTCCTCTGCTTTCTTTTTAAGTATTTCGTTAAGTATCTCGTCACGTTTCAATTTCTCCAACCGGATTTTTCCCCATTCTTTTTGATTTTCCCGTTCTCTTTTTCGTAATTCTTCTAATCTCTCCGCTTCAGCAATGCGCAATTTCTCTGCGTTCTTTTTATTCTCAGTCTCTTTTTTTCGCTGCATTTCCTTTTCTTCCTGCTTTTTTATCGCTTCTTTAAGTTGATCATGCAGTATTCGGGCTCTTTTGGCTTCTGCTTCCACTTTTTCCGTATCGGAAAAAGAAGCTATCGTTTCTTCGTCATTTACAATTTTACTATACGTTTCAAGATAAAATCCCCGTGTTTCCGTTACGCCCCTTCTCCTTTCATCTGATTTCGCTTTTGCAAACTCGGGTAGTGGCATATATTCCATCCTCCTGTTATCCAAAATCATTTGAACTTTGGCCATGGCAATAAACTCCTTAATCTGGTCGGATGTATACCATTCAAACTGAGGATCATATCCTCGCATATAGGCATTCATGACTGATTCGAAGGCAGTCAGATAAAATGACATTTCTTTTTCCATTTTTCCCCAATCAGTAATGGTTAAAGCAATCCTGCCAAAGCCAAAAGGTTTTGCCATACCGAAGCCATGGTAACAGGTCGAAGCATTATTATGAAAAGTTAGAGCGGAGAGAAGTACTCCTAATTCTTCAGGTCTGAGGTTAAAATAGTTGATCTTTGCAATAAATTTTGCCCCCTTATTCAACGGTTTGAACGGAACATTCATATTTTCTGTCCCATGCGGTAAATTTTCAACAACATCCTCCCTGACAGGGTATCTTTTCCGCCCGGCCAGCACTGCATCCGAATCCATATAGGTTTTATAATTCGGCCTGCCATTTCCATTTCTATTAACGCTTCCGTTATTCCCGGATTGTTTTATATAAATCGGATAATAGGAAGCCTTTGGCGTCCCCAAAATGGTATTTACAGTATCTCCTTCCTCCACAGTATCCATATCAGCCCATGCGGTGGAAAATTGAACCCTGCCTTTTAAAGCATCCGTATCGTTTGTATAACCAAAAAGGCATTCGGCCATATCGGGCTTAAAAAAGCCAAGCCGGTGTTCTTCGGGCAGCAGGTCTTTTACCGAATATTTGTAAGGCATTTTGTATAAATAAGACAAACCGAGGTCTTTCACTTTTGATTCGTCACCGGCGTTTATCCTGAAAAATACCGGAATTTCTATACCGCTTTTCAGTTGCCCTTTCCGCCATTTCCAGTCGGCTGAGATTTGTTTAGAATCGTCAAAATAATGAAACTTAAACTCTTTCCATATCTTTGAGTCCACCTTTATTTCTAATGGACTGGTAGGTTCAATAAAAACAAATTCATAAAATTTGCCGGTAGTTTTCCGGGCGGTTTTCCGGGCAACCGGCTGTCCGGTGAAAACAAGTGTACCTGATTGTCCTGAAGAATCAAAATCACAAAGTTGTTTTCCGAAAGTATTTGTAGTTTTTTTGAACTTTGAAGTTAAGTTGTTTTCCGGAGTTAACAGACTGTACTTAAACGCTGCCGTTTTATTGGAATCTTTTGAAAAATCAGCAGTTCCGCCTTCTTTAAACGTATCAACGAAACTTGTTCCAAACTCAGCATCCAGTTGCGCATGGCTTATTCTCCAGGGTGTATCACAATCGCGTATGTGGGCAGCCTCTTTGCCGTTTTCGTCTTTCTCTAAACGAAGCCAGCCGCAACGGATATTTTGGGAATCTTTCATTAAGTTATAAACCCCCGGATTATGAAGGTCTCTTATGGCATATTTATGGTCGTTTATCTTGTCCATCTTGGCAAAAGAGAGGATTTCGAGTACGCTGCGTATGGTTCCTTTTAGCGAGGTTCCGGGAATAAAGAATTTTATTTTCCCCTCTCTGTCAGTAATATGACAAAAGCGGGCTTCATCGCGGCTGTCCCTGATAAATATCGGTGTCTCAGCCTTTAGCTCAATTTCCAAGTGTCCGCTTAAACCATCCGAGAACGGAATGTCATGGCTAATTTGATTGGCCCAATAAGGAAAGTAAACCTGATTGCTTACCGGAACAAAATTGAAAGGTGCTTTTATATATCGCATGGGTTTAATCTTTTATGGTTGTTAATAATTTTTTGATTTCCTTAGCTGAGGTGTCAAAGCCAACGAAGGCCCTCCAGGCAGGTTGTAGTACTTCCATACCGGTACATTCGGGATCAGGAATTGGAATCCAAGCTCGTACAAATTTAGCTCCTTTATGATGATCCAATCCATGGGTCAGATAGGTCTGTTCTTCCAAAACAATGTTTGCATCCGTTTGTTTCCAATCTACAATACCTATCAGGTATTTGCCATCAATATGTTCGATGGAAATACTCACGGAACCTTTTTTATCATAAAGGTTAGCTTCAACAATAAAAGGATTCGCTCCGATTTCCGGGAGATTAAATTTACCATCGACAATATCCGGGGATGGCTTGTCCGACATCCGGTAATATCCGGTAAATTCTAAATCCCGGTATTCAGTAAGATTATTTGTTTGGATATAATGTTTCATCTTTTCCATTTTTGTTTGTATTAAGAACGCCACTGAATATTCCGTTACCCCGCATGGTGCCGCCGCCTAATGATAAACTACCACTACAGATGTCGGCAAGGGTTTCCTCAAAAGCTTTCAGGATAAAGCTGTTTCTATCAGAATTGGTTTTTTCTGATTTTAAGTTGTCCATAAAAGCAGGTTGAATCCAAAAGTCAAGAACAAATGAATCCTCCTCATCTTCAACACCTTGTACAACATTTTCGTTAAACAAAGCGCCATCTATTGTTCCACCGGTAAACCGGTCGATAGCTACGTGGTCAAGTTTTTTGTACCGTACAGTTTTCCTGTAAATATCAGAAAGACGAACAGCTCCTTTTTGGCCTGATTTCTGATTGGAATAATCGGAAGCCGTACCAAACAAGGCCTTTACAGCTATGTTGTTTTCCCCCACATACTTGCTCAGTGATTCGCCTTTCTCCACCAACTTATCAGCAAAATTTCCAGCCAGCTTATTGTAATGATAAGCCACCCTGTGCGATATTGCTCCTTTTACCGAGGTAGCCGGAATCAATACCAATTCTTCTGAAAAAGAGGGTTCATTCGTTTGATTCCATTCGATAATCTGCTCCGTTACAGGGTTCATATCAGCAACATCGCTCTTTAATCCCGAACTAAACAAATAGAAATCTTCGGGTTTCAGGATTAACCGATAAGAGATATAATTACTTGATTGTTTTTCGTCCTTTTGGAACAACTCTCCGGGAAATTCGGTATCGAGGCAGGATGAATGCTCAAGATAGGTTGTACGTTGTTTGGAATCGGTTAAATCCAATATCAGACTTTTGATTTCTTTAACCTTAATCTGTCCGAAGCCTCTCGATGAACCGCCACCGATACGAAAATCAGGATGGTTGAAAATGTTAAGCAGCCGGTTCCAAATTTTGTCATCTTCATTTTTGTTTTCACCCGTTCCTTTCATTTCTATCTCAAAAATGAAACGACTTCCTTTGTAAAGCACTTCCTCATCGAATTTTCCCTTGTTTACCGTATCGGCAGCCCCTCTGTGCGACATGCGGACATGTTGACGAACGGGTAGCTCTTTGTACCGGTCTATAAATTCGTAGTTTACATCCTTTTCCGGTATCAGGCACAAGCCATCAAATATTTTGCCTCTTTTTCCTGTTAAATGGGCTGAAGATACGGATAGACGGGATCCAAGACTGTTTTCCTGATTTTTATCATTCTGATAGCCAAAAATGTCGTCAAGTATTTTAATTAAGCGGCCTGTTTCTTCCCGCTCCCCGGCATGGTCATAAATTGAATGGCGCAACACGCCGGCGAGGGATGTTCCTGGAATGAAGGGTATGCCATTTGCTTCTTTAGCCACCGGCCGGTCAAGGGCAAGGTCTTTATTGCCACCTCCAACGGCAATCGGCGTTTCGGCTTCAATCACAATACGGGCGATATATCTGTTACTGTATTTCATTTTGCACCTCCTTTTTTTGCATACGGGCTGCCAGTTTTTCAACAAACAATAAACATGTTCTTTCGTCTGCCCTTTCAATTGTGTTTTTTAGCTTACCATCTTTCCATTGTTTTAAAGCTACGCCATGTGTTAAGAAACCTCCTGTAAAGCCTTCTTCCGGAGCTTTAAACAATTTTGTTAACAAATCAGGCTTATCGTCAGCGCTAAGGGCATAGCTACGCAGGTTTCCCCATTGGCTGCGGGTAACTTTGGTAAAAAGCTTAAGGTTGTACGGAGAGTTCATGAAAGCATCAACCTGTCTCAGTACTTCACCAAAATCGTTTTGCTGCTTAATCCATTTGATTAAATCCGAATCCTGAGGAAGAAGTATTTCCGTATCTTCGTTTTCTGAGAGTTTATCCGGAATATTTAATTGTAAAACCGGCTTACCGGTTTCAGGGTCAAAATTCAAAAAACCGGGGTTAATCAGCAGTTTGCCAAACCCGTCTGTCCGGTATAATCCAACGCCATTGTTAATTCTTTCGTCTGTAAAAGAAGTCTTTACATTACTCACATCAACCACAAACACCGAGCCTTTTTCAATAAAAACCCGGTCTTCATCGCGGCAACCGCGTTTATAATTCCATGGTGCATAAATCCCGGTACGTATTTGTGAACGGTCCCAAAGGATAACCGTATTTTCGGGTAAGCCCAATTGCCCGGCAGTCGGTGTAAAAGTGGGTTGGCCGGTTTCTTTATCCCTGAACGACAGACGCGATTCGGCATACAAAAAGACTAATTGAGCAGAGTTATTTTCGTATAATATTACACCGTCCCGAATAGATCTGTTCTCTAACGTTATTTCCCGGGAGGTGATATTTCCCGGTTGGATATTCTCATTTCCATTATGCATTAGCTCAATTTCAATGCTTCCGAATTCAGCGGTTTTGCTCCGTCCCAATCGTTTTTTTCCGGTCAGCATTTTCAATTCCTCAACAATCTCATCATGGTTTGGGGTGTCATCGTCAACATCAATGCAAAACTGCCATTCACTTCCTTTCTGCAAAGCTTCGTAGCCAAACATTTCATTTTCAGCCGAACGCCGTTTCACGGAATCGCAGGCCGTTTTTTGCGAAAATATTTTCACAAAGGAAACATAGTCACCTTTTTCGGTAAAATAGCCATCACGCGCTTGTTTTAACAGGATGCCCCTGTTAATTATTTCGTCAAAATTTTTCCTGCTCATAAAATTGAGCATATAATTGTTTCCTTCAGTCAGCCTTCCCCCTTTGGGAAAGTACCACGAAAAAGGAATTTGGAATGAGCGAATCCCCCCGCTTACAATATGGGCATCGCCAAACCTGACTTTGCCGCTATGAAACAGGGTATAGCTAATTGCTGCATCTTTTTTATAAACTGAAGAAGCCAGAATTCCCAGGAAGTTTGAGCCGGGAATGAAATTCAGGGATTGATGCCCGCCTTCTGTTGCTGTTTGGGCACTCATCACAATATCGGTCAGCAAAGTGCATTTAAAATCTATTCGTTTCATGATTAATCTCCTTTTTTTTGATCGAACACATCAAACCGGCATCTGCCCAATCCCCGGTTACGCTTAGTCCCCAATCGTTTAATCATTTTCAAACAGTCTTTCATCTTTTCTTCATAACCATCAGGAATGTTGGAAATAAATCCGGTTAAGGTAAGTGGAATCACAACCTCCATTGTCCGCAGAGATTTATTTTTTGCCACCCCTGTATTTTCATCAATACTGGTAGAGGGTACAGTCCGAAACAGCTTGTCTTTTTCCATCGGATTGGATTTAAAATATGTGGTTAAACCGGAAGTAAACTCCGAATTAGAATAAAAAAATTCATAATCAGCACTTTCATTTCTCGTTTCAGCTTTATTACCAAAACAGGATTCGATAAAACCGGTATCTTCTTCAAAAAGTTCCCGTGCTGCATCTTTAAGCAAGCCTTTAATGGTTTTGCCCGGAACATAAGGCAGTCCGTCTCTGTTTTTCTTAACCAAAGAATCGCTTTCCGGTCCGGCTGACAGTCCGCTACCGCAATTCCAGTCTGAAAAAAAGGTGATTGTATAATTGATGTCTGTCATATTACTATATTTTGGAGTTTAATGAATAAATCGTTATTGCATCATAAAGCGTGGTTTTGATTGTTTCTTCTTCTTTCCTTTCTTTTATATTTTTCAAAAGACTCTCCAAACCCAAACCGGCAATAATGTTTTGTTTCTTTTTGCCTTCCAATACTTCAATAATGCGTTCCAAATCTTCAATAGCTATAGATTTGCTGAGGTGGCAGGTCGAAATCCATTCGCGCAGTTTCGAACCCGGAGTATCTTTATTCCTTAACCATTTAACCTGTGCCATTAACTCTTCGATAGTCGTATTTTGAGAAATGAAATAGGGGCCTCCGCAAAAGGAAAGTCCTGTAGCCGGTGCGGCAAGTTCACGCTCGATTAAATCTGAATATTCCCCGACAAATGAAGATTGTACACGATGGAAAGTCAGGCAGGCAGGCACTTGATCCGGTTGTTCCTGTTTGGCCACATTTTTCGAAAAGCCACATAAATCTTCTGCCAGTTTAGCCCCGTAATGGAAGGGGTAATTCGTTTTAATATAAGCAATTCCGGCACAGGCAGTGAGTGCCGGCAAGTTCAGGTCTTTGGATTGAAATGCCAAGGCTGATTCCTTCTCGAATTCAGTTAAAAAAACGGTTGTGAGTTCCAATGCATACTCTGCATTACAGATTACGGTAAAGTCATCGCCCTCAAGGAGAACCGGGCGCATGGGTAAGGTAACTGTTTGCCCGTCACTGTCCTCGGATTTGACAATAATTTCTTTGAATGTGCTTGCAATAGCCGTTTTTGCAGCAGCCAAAGTAGCAGCTTCTATGGCGAGGGAAAAGTTTCTGTTTCGTTCGGTTGAAGGTTTTTCATGATTATTCAGGCCTGCCTGACCCTCATTTAGGTTACGAATAGCTTTACCAAGATTATTCCCATCAGCATGAATAATAGCAAGGTAGTTCTTCTTACTTGCAATTTCTTTGATGTCTGAGGGAAACAAGTATCGAACGCCTTCCGGATACAGTTTCTTACCCAACGATTCTTTTCCTTCCTTATTGGCCTTTTTCTTTAGTTTGGTAGCTTGATCGAGTGCTTCCTCACTTTCAAAAACAACACCAGGTAAACCGGTTCGACGGGAACGTTTCGTAATCCTCAACCCGGTTTCCAAAGGGGGAACCGCTTTGTTGCGCTGTGTTTTCAGACGTTGTTCCAATTCTTTTAACTCTTCTCCGGTTGGCTGGTCACCAGCCATTTGAACAACTGCCTGGCTGAATACTATTCCCGGTGCCGCATTAAATACACTCTTTGGGAATACCCGAACCAAACTCTGACATTCCGTTTCATCTTCAAAAATGTATTTAATTATCCCGGCTGCTGCAATTATACAATTAGCAGGGTTGTAGGATGATATCCCTACTTGTTCTTCAAACATGGATGTGCAAATCTGCTCAACCAACTCACTGGCACCAATAATTTCTTTTAGCTTATTGGTTTGAAAGATAAATTTCTGTACAGCTTTTACATTTGCCCCGTAAAGATACTTTGTCATGGTGTTTTCATTTTTTAAAGTTTATGAAGTTGTTTAAAGATACTGTGTTAAAATCCAAATTTTTTTACAATTATTTTTC
>CAZRAW010000078.1:0-9979 GCA_964598065.1 uncultured Lentimicrobiaceae bacterium | reverse complement strand
GAAATACCACCGATAATCATGGCATAAATGGCTTCGCTGTGGAAAAACTTTTGCAAAAAGAAACCCAAAATAGCTGCAGCGACAATTTGAGGTATCACAATGAAATAGTTAAAAATGCCCATGTAAATACCCATTTTGTCATGCGGCAGCGCATTAGTGAGGATAGCGTATGGAATAGATAAGATACTGGCCCAGGCAACCCCGACGCCCAACATGGAAATTAACAACAGATACTGGTTATGAATAAAAAACATGGAAAAAAGTCCCAGTCCGCCAAGCAGCAATGAAATGGCGTGGGCCGATTTTCTGCTGGTTGCTCTGGCAAGCGGAGTGAGAAGCCAGGCTACAATGGCAGCAAAACCATTGTAAACGGCAAACAGGATGGAGACCCAGTCGGCGCCGTTGTTGTAAGCTGCCGAAGCAGTGTTGGTCGTATGAAATACATATTCCGTAACTGCCGGAGTAGTATAAATCCACATTGAAAAAAGAGCAAACCAGCTAAAAAACTGTACAAAAGCAAGTTGCAGCATAGTTTTGGGCATACCAAACATGTCGTTCATAATTTCCACAAGGGCAGTCTGGTTTTTGCCTTTGAGCTGCATCTCGCCGGAGACAAGCATTAATACTCCCAAAGCCAAAAGGCCTAAGGAGAGTACGTACAAATCTTTTGTGAGACCAGCTTCATAAAACCAGAAGGTCATCAGTACCCCGACCAGCAGCCAGATAATACCGTTGCGGGTTTGTCTTTTGCCTTTGACCAGATGGTTGATGACAACCGATGCTGTGGTAACGCTGGTATGTTTTCGTGCTTCCTCTTCCTCATCAAAAGCCTTCAGTTGTCCGGGCGGATACTCTTTTGTGGTGATAATAGTCCACAAAACAGCTATAAAATACACTGCACCACCGATATAAAACGACCATTTTACGGAAGGCGGAATTATCCCTTCGGGAGCTGTATTGCTTAGGTTCAGCCAATTGGTCATAACCCAGGGCAGTACGCTGGCAATCACCGCACCTGTGCCGATGAAAAAGCTCTGCATAGCAAAACCCTGTGTGCGTTGTTCTTGTGGCAACATGTCGCCTACAAAAGCACGAAACGGTTCCATGGAGATGTTGATGGAGGCATCCAAAATCCAAAGCATGCCGGCAGCCATCCACAGCATATGCGAATTGGGCATAATGAGCAGAGCCATCGAAGCCAACAGGGCGCCGGCCAGAAAATATGGTCTTCTCCTGCCGAGACGACCCCACGTTTTGTCGCTGTAATGTCCGATGATGGGCTGAACAATAAGCCCCGTTACCGGTGCTGCCACCCACAAAATAGAGAGGTTCCCGATATCTGCACCGAGAGTCTGAAAAATCCGGCTTACGTTGGCATTTTGCAAAGCAAAGCCAAACTGTATTCCGAAAAACCCGACACTCATATTCCAAATTTGCCAAAAGCTGAGATGAGGTTTTCTTGCCATAAAGAAGAATTTTTTAGAAAGCCCGAAAGTACGGCAATTCCCCGAAACAGCCAAATGTAGTGAAGACGAGAGCAGCAGAACCCCTCTCTGAAATATATTGGGATGCTTTTTTCTTTAAAAGATGCATTTCAATCGTTTGCGGTAGTATTTGTTTTGGATAATCTGTCAAAGTTTTTCAAAGAAACTACCTTTCCCTCAACAAGAAAACAACTAAACAATTTAATAACACTTTCTTTCATAATGGGACTAAACTGCGAAGGAAAGAAGCCGCCCGGAAGTTTTTCCCTCATGTCAGGCTTAAAACCTTTACTTCGTACAAACCAATAGTTTCACAATGTCCGAAAAAAGATTTTTTTCTTCTATCACGTGCAATCCTGATTGTTGTATCGTCAGCTTTGTCTTTCTCACCATGCTTGTTCCAATCAGTGGAATGCTAATGCTACTCATTGCGTACAGCATTAGGTTGTTGTACCACCTGGCGCTCCGCATGTGCTCGAGGAAAATCATTTTTCCACCGGGCTTAAGCACCCGCTTCACTTCTTTCACTCCACTCATTGGATCCGGCACTGTACAGAAGACACAAGTTGAAACCACAAAATCAAAACTGTCATTGGGAAAATCTAAATTAGTAACGTCCATTTGCAAAAGTTTCACATCTTTTTCCGGGAAACCTTTTGCCTTTTCACGTGCTTTATCCAACATGCCTTTGCTAAAATCTATGCCCACAATATGTACATCCTTTCCGTAGTATGGAATATTTTTCCCTGTGCCGATGCCAACTTCCAATACCGTCGATCCGGATGGGATTAATTGAAAGACCATTTTTCTCCATTTTGCAAATTTATTCTTCTCCATGGAGCCTTCAAACCGGTCGTAAAATTTTGAATACCTGTCGTATTTCTTATATGTTTCCATTTTCATTCCCCTCAAATCTGCAACTGTTTATTAAAATGAATTTAAGCTGCAAATGTAACTTTTTGTTTATGTTTTGATTTAGCAAATTTATTAAAATATTCGATGGAAGAAAAATATACGGGATTACTATCTGCGGGGGCTCTGCATGGGAGGCATAAACACATGGCTGTCGGGATGCTGCGGGTCGAAGAGTAAAAATCTGATTTCACCCCTGTTTTCCCGTAGCTTTCCAGCCATTTGCCGATTCATGGGATTACGTCGTTCCATGGGTTTTTGTGAAAGCCTTTGGTTGGGTCTGTTTTGCATAATTATTTTGCGGATATCCTGTCTCCATTGCGGCATTTGCAATCTGATGAAAGCCAGTTTTTTTTGCAATTCGCTGTAATGGTCCAGAACAATCTGCCGGAGGGCAATTCTGCTTTCGTCCATCTGCTGCTGCATGGCCAGGCGGGCAGAGTCATTCATAGCCATTCTGCCGTTACCACGCATTTGCTGCATTTTGGTTCTCCGGGTTTGCATTTGCTGCCTCGCTTCGGCGATAATCCTTTTTTCGCGCTTGCTGAGGACTTTGTTAAAAGCTTCTCTCTCTTTGCCGATGACAGGAAAAATATTTTTGTCAGCATAAATTTTCACTTTGGCTCTGATTTCGGGATTGCGCATGGCCATCATGACATGATTCCATCTACCCGTTCTTCTTATTTGCCGGTTACCTTTCATCGCACGATACATCATCATGCCGTTCATTTGGTTTCTATCCATCAATAATCCCAGCGCAGGGTCACTCAGCTTTTGGAACATGTGTTGCTGCCGGTTGCTTATACCTTGTCTGCGACCTGTTTGTCTGCCCATATCCAAACGCATGCCTTGCATTTCGGCCTTCCATTTTGTTATTTCGGTTTCGATGGCTTTTTTGTAGGCTTCCGCTTCTTTCGGGTGGGCATCTGCCAACTTACGGACTTTGGCTACAATGTCACTGAAAGCCTGCTTGCGGCGGGCCCATATCTGCCGGTTAAAATTCCCATGCATGCTTTCCCGGATTTGTACTCCCTGTTTCCGGAAATTTGCAAACTCCTGCCGGATAGTTTCTAAAGTTTTCTTTTCAGAAGTTGTTAAAACCATTTCAAACTTTGCCTGCTGCTGTTCAACAAAAGGCAACACGGTCTTTTGAAAGTAGGCTTTCATTTGTCTGTTCCTCTGCTGTGGTTGCTGTGGTTGCTGTGCTTTTACCATTCCCATACCTGCAAACAGTAAAGCCAAAATCATGATTCCTAATTTTTTCATCTTTTTTAAAATTTTAATTATTTGTTCATTTGACAACGATAGCAAACGTTTTATTTCAAAGAATTTACGGAATTCTACCAATGTAAGGAAAAGATAGACGAAGGCGGGACGATTTGCGACAAACCGGATGGTTAGAGAGGCTTGACAATGAAACAAAAATCAAAATGATGTACCTTTGCCTGCATAAAAATAAAAAATCATGAACACTTCAGTTGATATCAGTTATTACCCGCTCAAGGTAGAATTTATTCCTCCCATAAAAGATTTTATTGGTCGTTTGCATGACTATAAAAATTTGGTAGTAAAAACCAACGGCATGAGTACACAGGTTTTCGGCGAATATTTTGAGGTAATGAAAGCCATTACTAACGAAATTCACAAAAGTTTTTCACTGCCTCATTCGGTATTCATTTTAAAAATTATCAATGCCGACCTGAACCATGTCGTAAAAGAGTAGCGATGGATTATAACTATTATTTACAGCTACTCTACCAGAATATCATGGATTCTTCGTGGATGGAGATTGTGGCGGCCGGTTTTGGCTTGCTGAGTGTCTTGTATGAAAAAAAAGCCAACATTCTGGTGTATCCTACTGGAATTATCAGTGTTTTGTTGTACGTGTATATCTTCTATAACGCGCAGTTGTATGCCAACATGGGCATCAATGCTTATTATTTCGTTTTCAGTGTGTTCGGCTGGATTATATGGTCGCGAAAGAACAAAAACAATGAAACGCTGCCGGTAACCTATTCAGGCCGGAAAATGTGGCTTATCAGTATTGGCATTTTTCTAATTTCGTTAGTGATTATTCAGGTGTTCCTCCGGATTTTCAAAGCAAATGACACCGCTTACTGGTCCTCTTTTGCGCCTTACGCCGATACGTTCACAACCGCAGTGGACATCATCGGCATGTGGCTTATGGCCATGAAAAAAGTGGAAAACTGGCTGTTTTGGATTGTCGCCGATGTAATTTCCGTCCCCTTGTTTTTATACAAACACCTCGTTTTCGCCAGTTTTCTGTATTTTATTTTTTTGATTATCTCTGTTTTGGGTTATTATGAATGGCGAAAACTGGCAAGAGAAAATATCGCAGCACATGCTTAAAAGAACGGCTATCACTGGTCCCGAATCAACCGGGAAAACGAAGATGGCAACATGGCTGTCCAACGCATACCAAACGTTATGGGTTCCGGAATATGCCCGCGAATATCTCGAAAAATATGGCCCGGATTATACTTTGGAAGATGTGGTTGCTATCGCTCACGAACAGTTAAAGCGGGAGAACACAACTGCCGAAAATGCCCGGAGAATATTGTTTTGTGATACCGGTCTGTTGGTAACCAAGATTTGGTGTGAGGTGGTTTTTGGTTTTTGTCCCGAATGGATTGAACGGCAATTTCGTACACATCGATACGATTTGTATCTGCTTTGTTATCCGGATATCCCGTGGGAGCCCGACCCTTTACGTGAAAATCCCGACAACCGGGAGGAGCTTTTTGAACTTTACCTGAAAACACTAAAAGATTACAAACTTCCCTTTCAGGTGGTGAAAGGTTTGGGCAACGTGCGTTTTGAAAATGCACGTACCTTTGTGGATGAAATCCTGAATGTATGAATCCTTCTGACGTACCTTTGCATATTCTGAACCTCGCCCGGTGGTATCCCAACCGTTACGATCCCATGCCAGGCCTTTTTATTCAGCGGCATGCCGAAGCGGCAGCCCGTTTTGCGGAAGTTGCACTGGTTTACACACACGGTGTCAAGGCGGAGGTTTCAGTTCCGTTATACGAAATTGATTATGAGACGAAAACAGGCGTTCGCACCGCACGGGTTTACTACCGTTTGCCCCGTTTGCACATTCCGCTTATTTCACCTGCGGTTGGCCTTTGGCGGTTTTTCAGAGCCAACACGAAAGGCATAAAGAGGGTGAAATTGCCCGGTGAAAAATTTGATATCGTACATGTGCATGTACTAACCCGGCTCGGTGTTTTGGCGCTGTTTTACAAATGGCTGCACGGAACGCCTTATGTGGTTACCGAACATTGGACCCGCTATCTGGATTTGAGGGGGGCTTTTGCGGGCTTTTTCAGGAAACAGCTTACGCGAATAGTGGTAAGGCAGGCAGCAGTAGTTACCACGGTCTCCAATGACCTGACCCGTGCCATGAAAAGCCATAAGCTCTTCAATCCCGACTACCGGGTGATTTACAATGTAGTGGATGAAGTATTTTTTGAAGTAGCGGCTGAGAAGCCATCAAAACTAGAAACGGACAGGAAAGAGCTGACTCATGTGAGCTGCTTTACCGACATGCACAAAAACATCAGCGGACTGTTGCGGGTGATAAAAAAACTTTCGGGAAATCGGGACGATTTTCATTTCACGCTGGTGGGCGAAGGTAAAGATTTGGAGAAAATGAAAGTTTATGCCCACACACTAAAGGTTCCGGAAAAATTACTGACTTTTACCGGACTGCTCGAAGACAAAACACTGGCACAAACCATGGCAAAAGCTGATGCACTAATCATCTTTAGCAATTATGAAAACATGCCGGTAGTCATCAACGAAAGTTTTGTGCTGGGCGTTCCGGTTTTCTCAACGAATGTGGGTGGTATTGCCGAAATGATAAATGACACCACCGGCCGCCTGGTACCAAAAGGCGATGAAACAGCTTTGTTTAGCGTTCTGAATGATTTTCTTGACGATAAGATTACTTTTAAGAAAAAGGTCATTCGGTCCGGCGCAGGAAAAACTTTTTCTCCCGGAGCCGTAGGAAGGAAGCTGTTGGAAATTTATGAGAATGCCCTGAAATAATTTTGAAACGAACTGAAGTTATCCGTAAAGCCGCAAAAGTACCCGGTATCGCTTTCTCCATGATTATCAGTATTTTTATTGGTCAGGAAAAGCCAAAGCAGATATCCCAAATTCTGAACTTCAAGAACTTTTCGGCATTTTGAGTACTTACGGAACCTTGTGTCCCAGCCCCGCTTCATAAATTTCAAACCACTCTTCGGTGGTCAGGGAGACATCAAAAACTTTTAATGCTTCGATAATCCGTTCAATTTTTCCGGTACCGAGAATAGGAATAATGCCGGCCGGATGTTTTAATAACCAGGCATAAATCAAGGTGCTGAGGCTCGCTGTTTCTTTTCGCTGCGACAATGCTGTGAGCTTTTTATGAATCCTGTAACTTTTTTCATCGTCGGGATGGAGAAGTTTGCCCCGTGCCAACGGCGACCAGGCCATAGGATGAATACTTTTTTGCAGGAAATAAGCCATGTTTCCGTTTTGGAAATGTTCCAACTGCCAGGGCGATATTTCCACCTGGTTGGTTACCAGTGGAAACCGGAGATGCGCCTGAAGCATATCAAAATCGGAAGGGATGAAGTTGGAAACGCCAAAATGAAGTACTTTTCCTGACCGGTGTAAATCTTCAAAAGCACGAGCTGTTTCTGCCGGATTCATCAGCGGGTCGGGCCGGTGAATAAGCAGCAGATCAAGGTAATCGGTATGAAAATTTCTCAACGATTGTTCCACACTGTTTACAATGTGTTGGTATCCCGTATCATAATGATTGGTTTTTCTTTCGGGAAATTTTGGAGAAACCGGTTTAACCCCACATTTGGTAACTAATTGCATTTTTTGTCTTAAAGCCGGTTTTCGTTCCAACGCTTTGCCAAACAAGGTTTCGCAGGAATAATCTCCGTAAATATCAGCATTATCGAAGGTTGTAATACCCAGCGATAGCGCCTTTCCTATAAAATTGAGTAGTTCATCTGTGGACATTTTCCACTTTTTCAGCCGCCAGAAGCCCAAGGTAAAGCGAGAGATTTCCAGTGTGGTAGAAAGTTTTATTTTTTCCATTTTTTGAAGCTTAGCTTTTGCAAAAATAGGGGTTTATTGACAAGCTCCGGTGCACAATTTATATGCTATCATTACGGAATTTGCATCTGACTACCATGGAATGGCATTGTATTCTTTCCTGCCCGTTATACTTACAGAACTTCCAGCCATACAAAACCGTAAGGTTCCAGAATAAAAGTCTGGTTCTCTTCGCTATAAGCAAAGCCGTTAAGATTCAATACAAAGACATGATTATCGGGCAGTGGGTGTTTAACTTCCACCGTTTTGCCGGAAAGGTTGTTAAGTATTAGAATGTTTTCGCCGGAGATGGAGCGCAGGTAAGTCAGCACCTGCTCCAGTGGCTTACCATCGGCATCCTGTGCATCTATAAATTTTGTAGTGCCCCGGCCAAAGGCTGTATGTTCTTTCCGGGTGTTTAGCAACGACTTAATCAACTGATAAACACGAGAATGGAAATTTTCAGGATCTATTAAATCGGCTTCTAACTTTTTCCAGTCAATACGTCCGCGTACGAGAAAACGAGTGTCATCTTTGCCGGTCAGTTTGATTTGTTCACGATAATAGCCTACATCGTTCAGCTTCCCGAATTCATCGCCGTAATAAACCACCGGACTGCCGGTAATGGTGAGCATAAGAGAATAAGCCAGTCCGATTTTCCGGACATCCTGCTGAAAAAGCTCCGATAACCGCGCCGAAATACCTTCTCCTACGCGAAAATCCCATTCGGGTTTGTGGCAATAGTTTTCGTAAATATATTTCCGGTCTTCTTCACTCACATAAACCAACTCGAGACTCAGTTCATCATGCACCCGCAAAAAGCTCAGCCACTGACCAATGGCCGGTATTTCCGGCGTAACGTCAGAACTCATGGTATGCCGCACCGGCCGGCCGTTTTCCATGGCAATAGCTTTAAACATCATGGGCATCAAAGGAAAATGGTAAGCCGCATGGCACTCATCGCCTTCGCCCATGTATTTCACCACCTCTTTAGGTTTTTGGCAAGCTTCGGCCAGCAGCAGAGAGCCGGGTTGCACATAATCCAGGACAGCCCGGAAAAATTTCACGATAATGTGGGTTTTCGGGCGATTTTCACAGTCGGTACCCTCATCTTTCCACAGATAAGGAATGGCATCGGCACGGAATCCATCCACGCCCATACTTTGCCAGTAAAGCAGGTTTTTCGACATGGTCAGCAACACCTCCGGATTTCTATAATTCAAATCGGGCTGAAAACTGAAAAACCTGTGAAAATAGTACCAGGCGCCCAGCGGTTCCCAGTTGCTCTCTTCGATACCTTTGAAAAGCAGACGAGCTTCGCTGTAAAGTGTTGTGTCTTTGCTCCAGATAAAATAATTGCGAAAAGGATTGCCCTCCGATTTTTTTGCTTCCAGAAACCAGGGATGTTCATTGGAAACATGGTTAATGGCCACATCAAAAATTACACGAATATCTCTGGCATGAGCTTCTTTCAAAAAATTCCCGAAAATCCCAACCTGTTCCTCTTTATCAAATCCTTCCGGTAAACCGAGCAAATCAGCCCGGATACGGTCGTAATTTCGAATATCAAAACCTGCATCCCGCATGGGAGAATCCAAAATGGGCAACAGCCACAGGCAGTTTACGCCGAGGTCTTCAAGATAATCCAGTTTCTCAACCAGGCCGGAAAAATCCTTGTTAAATAAATTCACATACAACGAATATATAACCGCATCTTTGTACCAGTCATCGTTACTTTCGCGCCTGCCCGAAATATCTTTCTCTATTTCAGAAAGGAAAATATCTAATTTATCTACATCATTTTCAGGATAAAGCTCCTTCCACAAGTAGTACAATTGTTCTTTGTTCGACATAAACCCAGGGTAAATTTTATATGCAAAAATAGAGAAATAGCGGGGAAAAACCGGTAAATGATTATTCTGCATCCAACTAATCAGCCATTAAAAAATCTCATCTCATCTCTTTTTCGATTTCAATCGTTTGTTGTCAACGATTACCGATAAAAACATCGCCTCATTTGTGCTTTTCGTGGCAAAAAACAAATCATTTGTAAATATCTCTGTTCATCCGCCATCGTTTGCAAAACATTGTTTCCTCAAATATCCTTCCATTAAATCGTATTCGCCCGTAAAGCCAGGTGTTTGATTCAGAATGTTCGGATTCAGGGCTTTCACAATTTTGAAAATCAAAGAGTCCCGATGTAGCTTTTGTAAGGTTTTTATTTCAAAAGCCAACAAAAAGCATAATCGGGATGACTGTTTTCAAAACAAGAATAACAAAGAAATCAGAAATTATATACAAACACTAAATAGTGTCTGTCCATAAAGTCAAGAGTCTGGAATAGAAAGTTCGCTAACAAGGCTTGCGAGTTTTGAGTATCAGGAGTTTACTTTTGTAAATGACTGGTATGAAAAACGAGTATAACGAAGTTAGCGGACTTTATAGACAGACTCTAAATA
>CAZRAW010000077.1:0-9999 GCA_964598065.1 uncultured Lentimicrobiaceae bacterium | reverse complement strand
GATGTGCGTCAGATTTGGATTTTGTGAAGTGAAGATGTATCCATATACTTCGAACCGAACAAGATACAAAGATGGCGTGCAGCTGAGCAGTATAAATTTTGAAATTGTGGCTATAATAAATGCACGTGTTTTTAATAAAATTGCCGGAAAACCATGCACTTTTATCTTTAAGAATCAATATAATAATTTATACATCAATAATTTAAGCGTTTTTCAGCAGACCCTACATAATGACATCACATAGAAATCAAAGGTATTTTAAAATTTAGATTAGGATATTTTTTTGTAATTTTGTAAAAAGTCAGCAGAAGTTTTCTGTAAAAACAGTATTAAATGGACTATAACCGATGCATCTGGCCAAACAAAACCATTCTGATTGCAGATGACGATGTTCTGTCAAGAAAATATTTTGCTAAAATTCTGGAGCTTACTAAAGCTAAGCTAATATTTGTAAAGAACGGGAAAGAAGCCATAACCTATTGCATGAAAAAGCCGGAGGTTGACCTGATTTTGATGGACATTAAAATGCCTCTGAAAGACGGCCTTACAGCCACAAAAGAGCTGAAGGAAATCTTTCCCGAAATCCCGGTTATTGTGGAAACGGCTTATGCTTTTGATTATGACAAATCCAATGCCCTCGCTTCGGGCTCCGATGAATTTATCACCAAACCTATCCACAGAGAACATTTGTTTGAATTATTGGAAAAATATTTGAACAGGTAGCGTCCCCGAATCCTCTTCTTTTATTAAAATGGGGTTAAGACGCATCGCAGCCATGCAAATTTGCCATCAGGGCAAATAATATAATGAAGTCGTTTAAAGTTAAGCTGAGGATCTACAAGAAATATCTATACTTCATTGGACCTCAGCTATTTTTTATTTTATAGCTATGAAATAAAAACCGGGCTTCTCCACTAAAACCAAGCATTTCTCTCGAAAATCCTATTTAACTTTAAACAACTTCAATGGAAATTAGTAAAGTAGCACCAATTTTATGTAGTTTTGTGCGGGAGGATCGCCTATCCGGTTATTTGGAGATACGAAATAACATTCGGCTCGATGCAGAAGACAATATCAAATATTGTTCACATTACCAAACTTTCAACAGGAAGCAACCTAACCTTGTATGATAAAGACTTTTTTAACCATACGATGGAAAAAAGAATTAAAGAGATAGGGCTCCAAACTCCTGAAGATTATTATATTTTTTTAAAAAACCATCCGGAAGAGATAAAAAACTTTGCCAGCTCTTTTAACGTTACTTACAGTGAGTTTTTCAGAGACCCGCTTATTTTTGCTTTATTGAAACAGTGGATTTTACCTTCCTTTTTTTCTAAAGAAGGAAATTTTGGGAAAGAAGAAATCAGGATATGGTCGGCTGCAGCTGCTGCCGGGCAGGAGGCATACTCACTTGCCATACTTTTAGATAGTTTTAAAACGCTATATAACAGCAATATAGCCGCTCAGATATTTGCATCCGACATTTGTCTGTCTGAAATAGAAAAAGCAAGAGAAGGCTTTTATACGGTAGCCCAATTGCAAAAGGTACCATTAAAATATCTGAATGAATACTTTTACCCCAATGACAAAGGATACAAATTAATTCCCCGCATCAGAGAATCTGTCATTTTTTCTACTTACGACCTGCTTGACACAAAAACCATTAGTCCCCCGGATAGTATTTTCGGGACTTTTGATCTGATTTACTGTAGCAATTTATTCATTTACTACAACACTGAAATTAGAAACCAAATCGTTCAAAAGCTGAAAAAGAATCTGGCAAAAGGCGGATTGCTAATTACCGGCAACTCGGAGCGCGAGATTATTGCAAGACAAAAATTACACGCGATTTGCCCTCCGGCTGCCATTTTTCAAAAAGAGACAACACCGGAGTACCAATGAAAAATCAATTTATACAAAAGCCCTTGCCGGGGAAGTCGTACCCGTTTCCCATGTGAAAAAAATAGCCGAAAAACAATTGATTTAAAAATAACAAAAAATTAAATGTATGGGATTCAACGATTTTAAAATAGCAAATCAACTTCGCATAGCTATCTTTTTTATCTTTTTTATGGTTTTATTGCTGGGCGGTATTTCCTGGTATCAGGCCAACACGCTGTGGAAGCACACACAAAACCTTTACGACCATCCGCTGAAAGTCAGACAGGCAGTAAACGGGCTGGAAACCGACATCTTTGCCCTCAACAGAAATACAAAGAGATATATACGGGCAAACACAACAGAAAAGAGGCAAAATATTTTACAAAGTCTTAATAAAACCAATGCAGATATAAACTGGCGTTTTATGATTCTTCACTCCCAATATCTCGGCCCTCAAACAGATATTCAAAAATTGGAAAAAGATTTTGATAAATGGAGTCGCATATTAAATGGTGTTGTTGATCTGGTTCGTGTAGGAAAAAATAATATGACATTCGAAATGGCTATTTTAAGTGTGCAAAATGAGGCCAACTTAAATCAATTGCTTGATAGAGTTCAGACTATTAGCAAGTTTGCCAGCCAACAGGCCAGCAAGTTTTATCAAGATGCACAAAATCAAAAAAACAAATTAGAACAACGGTTGTTTTTCCTGTTAGGAATCATTATCATATTCCTTTTTATTTTCTATTATCTGCTTCACCACGCCATCCGTTCCCCTATAAAAAAGCTTACCCTCGCAACACAAAAATTCTCGGAAGGTAATTATGAAGCGAGGGTTAACTATTCATCAAAAAACGAACTGGGAGACCTTTCGTCCGCCTTCAACGAGATGGCTTTAACCATTCAATCTCACATTAAACTTGAACATAAGACTTTTCGTTTTAACACATCCATTTTCAAAAGTGAAGATTTGGCTCTCTTCTCCAAAGCATTAATAAACGAGCTTACCGAATTAACGCAGTCACAGATGGGCGCTTTATATTTACTGAACAATGAAAAAACAGAATTTATCCTGTCAGAGTCTCATGGCCTTTCGACAAAAGCGAAAACCCACTTTTCTGCCAAACTGAAAGAAGGAGAATTCGGGGAAGCTTTATCTGTTAAAAAAATTGTCCATCTCAGTGAAATTCCTGAAGACACCTCTTTTACTTTTGCCACTACCAGCGGTAACTTTAAGCCGAGAGATATTATAACTCTTCCTATTATTTCGGATAAAGAAACGGTAGCTGTTATTTCCCTTTCAAGCATCTATGCCTACCCACGCGAAACTTTATCGCTGCTACAGAATATCTTTCACTCCCTTACAGCCCGTATCAACGGGGTTCTTCTTTTCCATAAGCTTAAGCAACAAGCTACACAATTAGAAAAGCAAAATACCGAACTGGAAATTCAGGGAAAAGAACTTTCGGCACAATCTATGGAACTCGGCCGGCAAAACACTGAATTAAAAATGCAAAAAAATCAGTTAGATGAAGCCAACAGGTTAAAATCAACCTTCCTCTCCAACATGAGCCACGAATTGCGCACACCACTTAATTCAGTCATAGCACTCTCGAGCGTGTTAAAGAGAAAACTAAAAACAGCCATTCCGGAGGAAGAGTATTCCTATATCGATGTTATTGAACGAAATGGCAAGCAACTGCTTGAATTGATTAACGATGTGCTGGATTTGTCGCGCATCGAGTCGGGGCGTGTTGAAATAGAACAGACAGACATCAACATCAAAGAGCTGATAAACGGAATGATAACCCTGATTGAGCCTCAGGCTACGGAGAAAAATATAATCTTAAAGACTTTGATAAATAAAGATATGCCTCCCCTGAAAAGTGATGGTAATAAAATCAGGCATATTCTGCAAAACCTCATCGGTAATGCGGTAAAATTCACCGAAAAAGGCAAGGTTGAGGTAACCGCTTTTAAAAAAGAGAAATACCTGCATATCCTCGTGAGTGATACCGGAATAGGAATTTCGCCTGACCAGATACATAACATTTTTGACGAGTTCAGGCAGATTGACAGCAGCACATCACGCAAATACGGAGGGACGGGGCTGGGGCTTTCTATAGCCAAAAAATACGCCCACATGCTGGGGGGAACTATAGAAGTGCAAAGCACTCCGGGGGAAGGTTCGGTCTTTACTTTGATTCTTCCTTTGGAGCCTGGCAAAACCAAAATAATGGAAAATCCTCCTGTAATTCAGCAACCTTCCATGGTCCGAAGAAAGAGATCGGTTACCAAGAACAAAGCGCAAGCCAAAGAAAAAACCATTTTGATAGTAGAAGACAGCGAACCGGCAATTATTCAGCTTAAAGATATCTTGAACGAGGCCGGCTTTCATGTATTGGTATCTCATAACGGCCGCGAGGCGCTGGAACAAATTGCCAAAACGTTGCCCGATGCCATGATTTTGGACTTAATGATGCCCGAAATAGATGGTTTTCAGGTGTTGGAAGCTGTCCGTGCCAATGTAGATACCTCCGAGCTCCCCGTATTGGTGCTTACCGCTAAGCATCTCGAAGGAAAAGACCTGAAAAATTTAAGACACAACCATATTTTTCAATTACTTCAAAAGGGCGATGTGAACAGGGAAGAATTGTTGCAGCTAATTTTTGACATGGTATTTCCCAAAAAGGAAACTGCCGGAGAAACACAGAAAGAGAAGGTAAAAATCCGCAGAAACACAAAAGCACCAACAGATGAAAAACCGCTGATTCTGGTGGTCGAAGACAATGTGGACAATCTGCTCACCATAAAGAGCCTGCTCGGTGAAGATTACCGGACAATAGAAGCTTATGACGGTCGGGATGGTATTGCCAAAGCCAAAATGCATCATCCCGACCTTATACTAATGGATATTGCCATGCCGGTAATGAATGGTTTCAGGGCTTTCGATGCTATTAGAAAAGAAAAAGACCTGCAACATATCCCTATTGTGGCTGTTACGGCAAGCGCCATGACTGCCGATCGTGAAGAGATACTGCATTACGGATTTGACGGATATATCTCAAAGCCTATTGACATAAACCAGTTTGAAAAAATTATTAAAAGCTTTTTCAAAGAAAAATAAAAAGTCATGAAAATTTTAGCCATCGATGATATTCGGGACAATCTGACTGTTTTAAAGGCCGTTATAGAAGATGCCTTTCCGAATGCAGCCGTTTATACTGCTCTTAACGGAAAGGATGGAATGGCGTTGACTTCCACCGTAGACCCGGATGTAATATTGTTGGATATCATTATGCCCGAAATGGATGGATTTGAAGTCTGCAGTCGTATAAAACATGATGAACAGCTCAAACATATTCCGGTAGTCTTTTTAACGGCATTGAAAACTTCCGCCGAAAGTCGTATAAAAGCGCTGAAAGCAGGAGCCGATGGATTTTTATCCAAACCTGTGGACAGAGAAGAACTGATTGCCGAGATAAAAGCCATGGTTAAAGTTAAAGCTGCCGAAGAGAGAAAGAAAACGGAAAAGGAACGATTAGAAAATATGGTGGAGGAACGAACGGCAGAGTTGGAAGAGGAAATAAAATTAAGAATAAACACCGAACAGGGCCTACGCGAAAGCGAAGAAAAATACCGGATCATATCCACCCTTACTTCCGATTATATCTTTCAATCACACATCAGAGTCGATGGCTCAAGCGAAAAGGCATGGGTTGCAGGCTCATTTGAACAAATTACCGGTTACACCTTCGAGGAATACATTAACCGCGGAGGCTGGCAAAAACTACTACATCCCGACGACATGGCAAAAGGCCGGAAATCCTTTGAAAAATTAATGAACAACCAAAAAGTAGCCATTGATCTGCGAATTATCCATAAAAGCGGGAAAATTATCTGGATAAGAATCTCAGGATTTCCAGTTTGGGATCATCAGAAAAACAGATTAACGGGTGTCATAGGTGCGGTAAAAGACATCACCGAAAAGGAAACACACCGGCAAATGCAGGAGATTTTGTTTGGCGTAACAAAAAAGGCTTTGACGGCAAACAATCTTCCCGGCCTGTTTGCTGCTGTTCAGCAGGAACTCAACAAAGTAATGGATGCCAGGAATTTTGTGGTGGTTGAATGGAATGAAGCAAGCCGTACCTTCGCTGCTAAATTTGGCAAAGATGAAAAAGAATTGGTCACAAACTATCCGGACGAAGGAACGCTTTCGATAAAAGTAATTAAACAGAAAAAGCCGCTGTTCCTTTTAAAAAAGGACATCCTGAAGTTGGCTGAAAAAGGAGAGATTACCACGAAAGGCGCTATTCCCGAAGTATGGATGGGAGTCCCCTTGTACCGTAAAGACCAGATATACGGCTTAATGATTGTCCAGAATTACCAGAACCCCAAAGCTTATGACAAATTATCTTTACGGATTTTTGAAGTCGTAGCAAACGAATTGAGCCTATATCTTAGCCGGAAAGAGACCGAAGAAAAAAATGCCAGCCTGTCAAGGGCCATTCAGCAAAGTCCCATTGCTACACTTATCACCGACCCGGAAGGTTATGTACAATTTGTCAACCCCGCCTTTTGTGAGATATCAGAATATACCAAAGAAGAGCTTCTGGGACAGAATGCACGCCTGCTTAAGCCGGAAAAATATCCGGTGGAATTTTTTACAGCGGTTGCCCAAACCATTGGAAAAGGCAGAAACTGGTCAGGAGAAATTTTTAGTAAAAGAAGAGATGATAGCCCTTTATGGGTGAATACCATCATCTCTCCTTTGTTTGATAACCAGGGAAATATTACCCAGGTAGTTACCTCTCTCGAGGATGTTACAGAAAGGAAGCGAAATCATCAATTTCAGGAAATTCAATTCAACATTGCCCACAGCATGGTTACCTCTTCTACGCTGAACGAGCTGTTTTTGACGGTCAAGAACGAGTTAAATAAGATTATATATGCTAAAAACTTTTCTATTGCCCTATATGATTCCCAAACAAATACCCTCACGGCACAATTTGGTGAAGACGAAAAGGAATCAATAAATAACATTCCGCCTGAAAGGTCATTGTCTGGCAAAGTTATCAAAGCAGGGAAACCGCTGCTTTTTACCCGGAAAGAAATTAAAAAGCTGGCCAATGAAGGAGAAATTGATTTGGTGGGGAAAAGATCCGAAGTATGGTTAGGGGCACCGCTCACCATCAAAGATAAAGTTTTGGGCGTGATTTCCGTACAAAGCTACGATAACCCCATGGCTTACGACGAAAAAGCAGTGGAAATTATGGGCGTCATTGCCACTCAGCTCAGCCTCTACATCGAACAAAAACAGACAGAAGAATTTAATCTGAAACTTTCGAAAGCTGTGGAACAAAGTCCTGCAGTGATTATAATAGCCGATACGGAAGGCACTATAGAATATGTAAATCCGAAATTCACAAAAATTACCGGTTATACTCCTCGGGAAGCACTGGGACAAAATCCAAGAATTCTGAATTCCGGCGAACACGACAAAGCCTTTTATAAGGAATTATGGGATACTGTTTTGGCTGGTAAAGAGTGGAATGGCGAATTTCATAATAAAAAGAAAAACGGCGAGCTATATTGGGAAAATGCGCTCATCTCCCCCATTTTCAACGACTCCGGTGAGATTACTCATTTGTTAGGAGTAAAAGAAGATATCACGGAAAAGAAAAAAATGGTGGCCGAGTTAATCAGCGCTAAAGATAAAGCAGAAGAAAGTGACCGGTTGAAAACAGCCTTTTTACAAAATATGTCGCACGAAATCCGTACGCCTTTGAACGGCATTCTCGGCTTCGCCGATTTGCTAACCGGTGATATCGATATCAACGAAACAAAAACTTATGCCGAATATATTCGAATCAGTGGAAACCGGTTACTGTCTCTTATCAATAATATTCTGGACCTTTCCAGAATAGAAGCAGGAAGCGTTTCCATCGAGACGAAGCCGTTTATGATAAACAAACTTATGAAAGAAGCCTGGCAATTGTTTCAAATCGAGGCGAAGAAAAAAAATATCCGCTTTAAATACCATCTTGCTTTAAAAGATGGTGAAAGTATTCTGGCATCAGATGAGAATAAAATCAACCAGATAATTATCAATTTGTTGGGTAATGCTTTTAAGTTTACCGGATCGGGAAGCATTGACTTCGGTTATAAAATATCGGGAGACGATCTGTTGTTTTGGGTAACGGATAAAGGAAGGGGAATAGCACCTGAGCATCAAACACGAATATTCGAACGATTTTATCAGGCCGACATGTCTATCTCAAGAGATTTTGAAGGTGCCGGGCTTGGCTTGCCAATTAGTAGAGGTCTCGTTGAACTTCTCGGTGGCAAAATGTGGCTCGAATCACAGGTGGATAAAGGCACATCATTTTATTTTACTATTCCTTATCATACTTCTGACAAACGATCTGCGCATCACACAGAAGACCAAACATCTATCCGAATAAAAAATGAAAAACAGATTGTTTTAATTGTTGAAGATGACGAAACAAGTTTCCTCTTTTTAGAAATTGTGCTCCGGATAGAAAAGCTGAAGATGTTGCATGCCACATCCGGCCCGGAAGCTATAGAAATGTGCCGCAACCATCCGGAAATTGGTCTTGTGTTAATGGATATTAAACTGCCTGAGATGAACGGACTGGAAGCGACACGGAAAATTAAAGCCCTTCGCCCCGACCTGCCGGTGGTAGCACAAACGGCACATGCGTTTTCGTCAGACCGGCAGGAAGCGCTTGATGCAGGTTGCGATGATTTTATTGCCAAGCCCATACCAAAAAATAAATTGGTGAAAATTATCGCTAAATATCTGGGATAGACGTGTTGGAGGGCGATGTTACATCCCTCTCCACAACAGATGAGAATTTACAGAAAAACATTTTATCCATTCATAACATTTTGAAGGACGCCGGAAAACTACTGTGGTTTTACCGTTCATTATTTGGAGTCCGTCTATAAAGTCAGTGTCTGGTTCAGAATGTTCGGGTTCGTCCCCGATAGCCATTGGGATGACTGGTTTTAAATACAAACGTAAAGTAGAAATCGGACATTAATGGATTAATGGACAATCACTGTTTATAGTCCCGAAGCCAGCACATCCACAATGTGCGCCACTTTGATAGGAAGATTGTGCTTTTTTATGTAACCGTACTGATGCATCAGGCAGGAGGAGTCAGTGGAGACGATGTACTCGGCACCTGTTTCCAGTGCATTCTGTACTTTTTGTTCCGCCATAGCTGTGCTAATGGGTTCAAATTTCACCGAAAAAGTACCCCCGAAGCCGCAGCAGGTGTGGGTATCTTTCATTTCAATCAGCTCCAGCCCTTTCACATTTTTCAGCAGTGTACGGGGTTCATCCGTCAGGCCGTATTCGCGTAAAGCGGCACACGAATCGTGGTAGGTGATTTTATGTTCAAACACCGAACCGAAATCGGTTTTATGAAGAACATTTACCAGAAAATCCGTAATCTCAAAAGTATTCTGTTTCAACCGTTTATACTCCAAATGGTAGGATGAATTATGAAACAGCTCCTTATAATTATTTTTTATGTATCCGGTGCAACTTGCCGAAGGCCCCACGATGGGACGATCAGAAGCAAAATCATTCATAAACTTGACACCCATCTTCCTGGCTTCATCCCAAAAGCCACTATTAAAAGCCATTTGCCCGCAACAGGTCTGGTTAGGATTGTAATGCACTTTTACCCCTGCTTTTTCCAGCACCTTCACCAGATTAAAGCCCGTCTGTGGATATACCTGATCGATAAAACAGGGAATAAAAAGATCCACATCCGTTATTTTTTCCATCATCGTTTTCCTTTAAAAAATTTTTAAAACTACCGATTACCTCACTTTTCATTTCTCTAACCTGCTAAGGAACTGCAACGAAATAACCTATCGGTTTCGACTTGTTCTTTTGCGCTTTTTCTTCGTTACAAAAGCTTTACATTCACCCTGTGAAATAATGGCTTTGCTATTTCACAGGGTAAACAGTGGCTATTTGCAACCCCTTCCTGCAAGCTGGCTCGTTCGCTAAAAATGTTTAGTAAACATTTTTTAACGCTCCGCCCTGCCTTGAGAAACCACAAAATTACTTCGTCG
>CAZRAW010000076.1:0-10021 GCA_964598065.1 uncultured Lentimicrobiaceae bacterium | reverse complement strand
TGAGAAAAGAGATGCTCAGGTTCTGGTAAAGAAGCCGGGTTCTAATGCCCTGGCCTACATAATTTCCATATGCATTTACGTAAGTATAATAAGATTTATAGATATTGCCTCCATAATTCTTCCCCGGCGGATCCAGCCCTTTAATAGAATAGAGAAATTCATAGTTAAAAAAGAATCTTTTATAGCTATATCGTATAAAATTCACAGACTCCCAGAAATTGGCGCCAAAAGGGTGTGCCAGGGGCTGGTTATAATGGCCGTAATTTATGCGTTCGACCGCTTCGGAATAAGTATAGGGACGTACATAGTTATATTCCGTCTGAAAATAGAGATTCTTGATCCCAAACGGGTCAAAGGTTTTAAATCCCAGTTGGAATGCTTGTTTATTAGCCCAGAACCCAGTATGTGCCAGCACTTTTTTAAGGATAAACTCATCAAGCAGCAACTGGCCGTAAAAAACATTGTGTTTCCCGACGATGACGCTCAGGTTAAATCCTAACAGCGCATTATCAGGAGAGCCTAATCCCAAATCTACGGAACGTAAAAAGATAACCGGATTAAGGTACTGCCAGTCGAAACCGCGATAATGTCCCAGAGTGTCGGTAGCCTGCCAGATAATGGCATCGAAAAAGCTCAGATTTACCCGTTTTGATATTGCCCAGCTGAGGTAATGAACAGTAGAATATTTTCGTGCATAACCTATTTCGGGTATATCTTCGTGCATATCGAGATACTGGTTATACAACACGAGATATTTCATGTGCCAGAAGTTTATTTCCATTTTGAAATAAGCATTGGCATAGGCATTATCTGAAAGCAGCAGGGAACGGTAGCCATCTCCGAGGAAATTTTTACCCTGTCCCAGTTGAAAGGTAAAATGTTTTCCGGCAGCTACAGAAATATAACCGGTAGCAGCACTGTAATCAAAACTTTTCCCGTTTAAATAGAGATGTTTCCCGGTACTGTCTAAATAATACTGGACACGACCCTGCCCGGGAACAACCTTGTTTTTCCGGATAAATGAATCAATATAATTGACAAAAATCCCCTGATTTTCATAAAAATTAGTATAAAAAGTAAAAGCTTTGCCTATTCGTCCTTTCACCTCAACACCCCGCGTATTGGTCCAAACATTTTTATTTTCAACAAAGTCATGACCATAAGAAAAGTCCATCAACGGATTTAGCACTAAGGAAAAATTTTTCTTGTAAAGGGTTACCACATTATTATTAAAAAGTTTATTCCAGGCTTTTTGTTTCCATTTTTTTTCAATCACACGGTTCATACGCAAGAGCGATTGTATCGAATCATATTTTACCACAGCATTTATATCCTGAAGAGCATAAGGCCGGATAGAGGTGTGAAACCGAATATTCTTGCTATACAACACTTTCTGCAATGTGCGGTTATACTCCTGATTTAAAGGGAGGTATGCGCTTTGCGAAAAAACAGGCAAACTTATCAGAAATAGTACGACAAAAGAAAAACAGAAACGGATTTTTCTATTCATAATCCTTGAATTAGAACAAACTTTCGGATTCAGATAAAGTGCGGCGAATGTCATCCGAAAATAAATCATTCTTTGCATAAGGGAATCAGACATTTTTATCAAGTGCCTGAAATACAGAGTTTTTACTTACAAATTCGGGGACAATTTCTTTCATTTTTCCCACGATCTGAAACTCATCTTCTTCTATGATAAGTGCAGTTAGTTCATCAATAAACTTGCTGACTTCTTTGTAAGTGAGGCCTGAAACCCGGGCACGCATAATTTTGGGATGAGGGGTTGGCAGCAGATTCTCGCTGTTTGTGAGTAACTCTTCATAAAGTTTTTCACCCGAGCGCAAGCCGGTTTCTTTTATCTTTATATCAATCTCCGGTTTAAAGCCATACAGCTGTATCATTTTCACGGCGAGATCATAAATTTTCACAGGCTGTCCCATATCGAAAACAAAAATATCATCACCTTTTCCCATGGCCCCCGCCTCCAATACCAGGCTACAAGCTTCCTGAATGGTCATAAAATAGCGGGTGATATCCTTGTGGGTAATGGTAACCGGTCCTCCCCGCTCAATTTGTTTACGGAACAACGGCACTACAGATCCATTGGACCCAAGCACATTGCCAAATCTGGTTGTAACAAACCGTGTTTTCCCGTTAGCAAGACTTTGAATATATATCTCAGCGATGCGTTTGGAAGCTCCCATAATATTGGTCGGGTTAACCGCTTTATCCGTAGAAATCATAACAAACTTTTCCACTTCAAATCTAACTGCCAGATCAGCCAGGATTTTAGTACCGAAAACATTAACCATCAGTGCTTCATAAGGATTTTCCTCCATCAACGGGACATGTTTGTATGCAGCCGCATGAAAAATAATATCCGGGCGATACATATCCATGATGTTCGTCATACGGAACCGGTCTTTCACATTTGCAACGAGGAACACAATACTATGATGATTATTTATTTGTTCGGTGGCATTTTTTAACTCATACTGAAGCGTGTATATCGCAGACTCTGCCTGGTCAACCAACACAAGTCTTTTGGGAGAGTGACTTAAGACCTGCCTTGCCAGCTCACCACCTATGGAACCTGCCGCACCGGTAATCAGGATAACTTTATTCTTTAACTCCCGGTAGACGTTCTTACTGTCAATTAAAATCGGATCCCGCTGTAATAACTCTTCAATTTTAACTCTTTCTAACTGGTGAGCGTTAAGCTGACCGTGAATCCATAAGTTAAGAGCAGGAACAACTTTCACCTGGATGCCCAAATTAAGGCAGGTTTCAATAATTTCTTTTTTTCTTTCCGGATATAAAGACGGAATGGAAATAATCAGTTGCTTTACATTATGCCGTTTGATAAAAGAGGGGCGTAAGGCAACGAAATAAGAGACAATGGGAATTCCTTCCAGCGTTTTGTAAGCGAGGTAGGGATTGTCGTCAATAAAGGCAATCACTTTATAGTGATATTCTTTATCTTCGTAAAGTGTGTTTTTTGTAAGAACACCGGCAGTACCGGCGCCATAAATAACCACCCCGACTTCTTTTTTCAAAGGAATGTGTGTAATTCGGTTATAGATACTTTTCACTACAAACCGGCTTCCGATCAGGGAGACCAATAACAACAAATATTGCAAAGTCAGAACGGAATAAGAAGGCCAGGTATCTGCGGCAGATTCTACACGGTGAGAAATTACTGCCAAAACAAGAATAATAACAAAGCCCGAAGTAATGGCCTTAACTGCAGCAAAGGCATCCGAAATACTTGTTTGCCTGACTATCCCTGAAAAGGTACGAAATAAGAGAAAAGCACCTATATAAATAAAAAAGACAAACCTAAGGTGTAGGAAGAATATTTCAGAATCAATATTTCCCAGGATAAAATTATTCATTACCAAAACGGAAAGCCACAATGTACATACCACGAGGAAAGCATCAAACGCAAAGATAAACCAGCGAGATATATACCGCTCTGAAAAAGAATCTATGATTAATTTTACCATACAATATTGTTTATTGAACCGGGACAATGTTTGATAACACAGAAGTCAGGGCTTTATATTGAAGTTGTTTTTCAAAATCTAAAAATATTTCCATTTACAAACTTACAAATAATTTATATATGTTATTCGGGATTTTGAAAAACAGGCTAAATGAATGGCTTCTCATAACCCTTTTCGGGGTAATATTCCCAACAACCTTCCGCTATCTTAAATTCAAAAAATTAGTATTTCAATATCTTTTCAATGCTTTTGCAGACATAGTCTAATTCAACATTCTGCATGTAAGGAAAAATCGGGAGGGAAACATTTCCACGCCAGGTTTTTTCCGCATTTGGGAAATCGGAAGCTTTAAGCCGATACTTATTTTTATAATAGGTCATCCGGTGCAGGGGTTTGTAATGCACTGAGGTTCCAATACCTGCCGCCGTCATTTTTTCTATAAATTTATTTCTTCCCAATGGCGCATTTTCTTTAAGCACCACAGGAAACAGATGCCAGGCATGATCCGGAAACGGAACATGAGAAAGGGGAAGGTCTAAAACAGTTTTCAAGTGAGCCAAATACGTATAATAATATTCCGCAACACGTTGGCGTTCGGCACGAAACTCCTCTGCCTTTTCCAACTGAGCCAGACCGATAGCAGCATTAACATCAGGCATATTATATTTATATCCGGCAGCTATCACATCATATTCCCAGGAAGGTTTATTATCTGTGTATCTGTTCCATATATCACGGTTAATACCATGAAGTCGCATCCTTTTCACCCGTTTGTAAATCTCTTCGTTGTGGGTTGTGAGCATTCCTCCTTCGCCGGTTGTAATGGGTTTATTGGCATAAAAGCTAAAGCATGTAACCTCTCCAATGGAGCCTACCATTTGGTTATCTAATCTACTGGGAAAAGCATGAGCGGCATCTTCGAGAATTTTTATCCCCTGTTTTTTGCAAATATCCATAATGCCTTCTTCGTTACCGGAAAGCATCCCGGCTGCCTGGCCTCCGTAATGCACAACGATAAGATACCGGACATCCGGGTTTGCTTTAATTGCCGCTTTAAGAATCTCGGGAGTAATTAAATTGGTTCCGTATTCCGTATCAAGAAATACAGGATTTGCCTGTAGATATCTGATGATTTCCGCAGATGCCGTAAAGGTCATGGAGGGAACAAAAACCTTATCACCGGGCTTTACACCCAGCGCCTCCAATCCCAAATGCAAGGCTGCGGTTCCTGAATTTACAGCACATGCAAACCGTGCGTGGACATATTCGGCAAATTCCCTCTCGAAAGCCATTGTCTTGCCAGCCGTAGTAAGCCAGCCACTTTGCAGAACCTCTTTGATATATTTTTGTTCATTTCCGGCCATAGATACCCTGGCAAATGGAATGTTCATATTCTTTTTCAATTTAGCCAAACCGTTTTAATTGTTTTTAAAAGAATTTTTATATCACCGGAAAATGACCTGTTATATACATAATCAACATACAGGTCTAACTTTTTTGGCAAAATAACCTCGCGGTAGGTATAATCCGGGGTCTCATCGTTAGCCAATATTTCTTCCTCATTACGAAACGCTATGGAGGCATTATCCGTTATTCCGGGTTTAACACGATGGACAACTTCCCACTTTTCGGGATACACTAATGTCCAGCGTTTTACTTCGGGACGTGGTCCCACCAACGACATTTCTCCTTTCAGCACATTTACCAGCTGGGGGAGTTCATCCAGCTTTATTTTTCTTAAAATTTTTCCAAAGGGAGTTATCCGCGATCCATCACCTACGTTAAAACCATCCTTATCAGAAGCTAACCCGGGTTTCATGGTTTTGAATTTAATCAGGGGGAAACTCTGACCGTTTTTGCCTACCCTTTGCTGAATGAAAAAGGGATTCCCACCATCGAAAATGAGGATAAGGACAGCGGTAATCAGAAATAACGGGGATAACAAACAGAGGCCAATGCCTGCAACGACGATATCAAATAACCTTTTCCCCATTTTGTATTTCTGTTACAAGGTAATTCTCCATCCACCTTTTTACCTTGAAAAGCCAGAGAAGTCTATCTGTTGTCCGGTGGCTTTATCATTATTTTAATCAGCTCGATACTAAAACCCACAAAGCCGCCCACCAGCAACATCTCAATAATAATCAATGTGGTTTTTGGGGCGCTCTTTTTCAATGGCACCACAGGGGGCTGAATAACCGTTAGCACCGGGGTATGGTTTTGCACCTGAATTTTAGCTTTTTCCAAAAGCTGAGCCAGACTTGTATAAACGCTGGCTGACAGATTATATTCCTTTTGTAAACGTTCTTTTTGAATATTTACGGATGCCAGTATCACATTGCTGTTACTATCGCTGTAGTCGGCAAGGATTTTTTGTGCTGCATAAAAACTATGTCGTGCATCCAAAAATTGTGCTTTGATAAAATTCAAATCTTTTTGAGCTTTCCGTGTATTATAATTCACCACATACCGTTTGAGGCAATTTACCACAGAGTCGGCCAAAAGGGCAGACACCAGCGGGTCTTGTGCTTCCACATTCACGCTAAAAATTTTACTTTTCCGTTTCAGCAGTTTGTTTCCCTGGTTCCGGACTTCGACCTGTATCATTTCGCTAAGTGTTTTGAGCAAATCCGACTGCTCTTCAGACAGTTTGATAATTCCTTTTCGAAAATGTTTTACCTCCTTAATATTATTTCTCTCTCCTCTGATTTTTTTTACAAGATAACCTAATAAACCAGCCGGTGAGGGGCTGGAATATTTTTTCAGATATTCCGAAACCGTCATTGTTTTATGGTTCCTTGAATCGGTAATCTTTTGCTGCATCACGTCGAGTAAAAAAGGAGTACTTTGAACAATCTCGGGATACAGGTCGGAGGTGAGGGCTTCGTTGGAGGAAGAACCGCTTAAGTTAAGTCCGATGAGGTCTCCGATATTCATCCCTGACATAGCGCCTAATTGTCCAAGTAGCCCGGAGGTTCCGCTTTTGGCATTTGATTCCGCCAGCAGGATAACTTTTGTGTCATATTTCCGGGGAGTCAGGATAACAATAAAAACGGCGATGACAAAAGCGACAGACAAGGCATAGTAAATGGTCTTGCGGCCCCGGTAAATTTGTTTCAGGATTGTTTTAATATCCATTCCTGCATCTTTTGTTGTGTCAGTTTTATCTTTCATACTTCCTGGTTCAGTCTTTCTATCTACGGTTTTATGGTTTTAGCAATGGTAATAATCATTAAAGTTAACGATGCCAGAGCGGTAGTAAGCCCGATGGTAGTTGCAGCTGATAAACGGGTTGATTTTTTAGGTTTTAACGGAATGATAATTTCCGCACCCGGTTCAATTTTCGGATAATTTTTTAAGCCGAGGAAACTGGAAGTTTTTTTCACTGAGCCGTTGGCATAAATTACATATATGTTCCTCCTGATGGCATCTTTTGTGAACCCCCCGGCATTTGAGATATACTGTTGCAATGTCCATCCTTCCACAAAAGGAATAACGTTAGGCCGGTAAACGGCGCCTCTGACTTCAACGGTTTGAGATTTTCGAAGAATCCGTATGGAATCGCCCGGACGCAGGATTAAATCGGCCGGAGAGCCGGGATGGTTTATAATCTTTGTCAGGTTAAGGCCAATCACATTATATTTTGAATTTAAGTTTATGATTTTATTTTTTCTGGCATTGTTAGCTGTATTAATCGTCTCGACAGCTTTTTCGTGGAGCAGATGGGAAGTTCGTTTCCGGATAAGGCTGGCTCCTTTTACAAAGGCCTGAGGCGTAAGGTTCCCGGCTTGTTTGATTAAATCGGAAACACGTTCATTACGCGTTTGAATGGTATATTTCCCGGGAAAGTTCACTTCTCCGCCGATTGAAACCATTTGCTGTGGCGTATAGGAGAATGATTTCCTTATAAAGACATGATCAAAAGGAGAAAGTTTAAAATTTTTAACCGAGTCCGCTAGTTTTAAATCTTTTCCAATGGGAAACTGAAAAGTTTGTGCCAGTTGATTGGTCCTTTGTTTTGCAGATATAGTATCTATTACGCGCCGTGCAATGTTGATATGTGCCATAGAGGCCGATTCAAGCATTCCTCCTGCCTGAATGATTAAATCGCCGAGCCGTATATTATCGGTAAAGGGATACAATCCGGGCTTGGCTATCTGACCTTCAATCTGTAAGTACGATTTTTCACGAATATCAAATATGGAGGGAATATGGATAGAATCTTCTCTTTGTAAAAGAAAATCACTGTCAGATTTCAAAAGACGGGAAAGATTCAGCGAAACTGTTTCCCGTGTCAGGTCTTTCTTTAAGCGATAGACAACAATTCTTTTTTGATATGCATCTTTACGTAAGCCATCAGCATTATGCAAAAGCTGTCTTAAGGTCATTGCGCTGTCGAGAGCAAACTCGCCCGGGCGCATTACGGCGCCGGAAATCTGAACCCGGTTTTCGAAACGGTTTAAAATGGAATCTACCACTACCACATCCCCATCCTTTAATTTAGTTGTATCCTGCTGAGCAGCATTCACCACGAGTATTTTCTTTTCGGTGGCTGTTTTTCTGAATATTTTAATCTGCCCGGTATAGGCTTTCCCTGTAAAACCGCCGGCAAAATGGATCAAATCTTTCAGTGTTTCACCCGGTTTCATATCGAAATACATATTGCTTCGTTTCACCTGTCCTTTGATTTCAACCCTGTCGGTATAAGGCGAAACAAACACAATATCCTGATCCTGAAGGCGCATATTGCCCTTTAGGATTCCGTTTAAGAGAAAATTATAGAAATCGAGAATTGCCACGGTTTTGTTATCGCGAATAATTTTAACATTTCTGAGAGAACCGTCTTCAGCCGGGCCGCCGGCAGCATACATGGCGTTAAAAACGGAAGCCAGCGATGAGAGGTTATATGTTCCCGGCAGGGTTATCTCTCCCACCATATTCACACGTATACTCCTGACGCCACCAAGGCTTACCTCCATGTAGGTATTCCCTTTTGTAAGGCCGGAATAGATTTTGGTTAAATATTTTTTAAGTTTGTCTGCGGCTTTTTCAATGGTAAGTCCGCTAACAAAAACGGGCCCTATTTTAGGAATAATAATGTTACCTTCCGGCGAAACAATTTCCTGATAACTTTTTTGGGAAGCGCCCCAGACGTCGATGTTAAGAATGTCGCCGGGACCGAGCTGATAATTTTCCGGTGTGGCGATATTAATTCCGGGGTTAAACGTTAAATTTTTATTAGTAAACAAAGAAAAGCCGAAAACACGATTATTGATTTTTGTGGTTGTGTTTGTATCATTCATTCTCAGCCGCTCGCCTGCAGGAGTAGCATATTTGACATATTGATTAGGGATAATCCGCTGGTTTGTGCTTCCACTTTTTCCGCTGGCCGATTTGATGGCGCTAAAAATTTCTGCTCTTGCTTTTATCTTTTCTATTTCTGCCTGCGGCAGACCTTTTGCACGGGCAAGGGCTTCTATCTGTTCGGGCGACATGCCGGAGTTCAGCGCTTTCTGCATCAAAAGTTTAATCTGCTCATTGGAAAGCTGTTCAGATTTAACAGAACTCAGATTTGTCTTGGTTGTTATTTGTGCCTGTGTATGAACTGCCGGCAAAAGAACAAGGATAAGTCCGAGAAAAATAACCTGAAGAATAATTTTACAATTACGCATAAGTCAAAGATGAAAAGAGATTAATTAATCGGGTATAAAATTAGTCAAATTATTTTAGGATAATTATTCCTATATACTTTTTAGGTCAAATAATATTTTGAGAGAGCTGCTCTTTCGGATTTCTCAAGGGAAATTCTGGCCAGCAGTCAAATAATTCCACCCCCTACCCTCCCGACCTATCGGTGCGGGACAGGCTCGCCAGCGGGGGACAAAACGCCTCCTGCCCATCTCGCACTAATTCCAAAGACTCCCACATCAGCTATTTTCTGCTCTTTCGGATTTGCAATCCGAAAGTATTGGAAATGTGGATTTAAAATCCACAACTCATTGGGTTGAGATTACATTTATCCCCAAGGAAAATCCCGACCAGAAAGTTTTTATATTAGCCTCCTCAGGAGATTGCTTCCGGGTCGTAATACTTTTCCGAATCAATCATATCGCCAAACCGGCTTTTATCCCGTTGGCGGGTATCTCCGACAATTTTAACCGGATTCCCCACGGCAATAGCGTAATCAGGAATTTCAGTATTCACCACTGTCCCGGCCCCGATGATACAACCTTTTCCAATGGACGAGCCCGGTAAAATAACAGAGGAGGTTCCCACAAAGGTATATTCGCCAATGGTTACGGGTTTCAGCTTGTAACCCGGTCTGTTGACAGCAGCTTGCCGGATAAAATGCTTTCCCATAAGGCGAATGGCATCCTGGCTGCTGTGGGAATAAACAACAGTATGGGAAGATAACTGCACACCTTCGCCAATGGAAATGCCTCCGGTGCCATCCACAAGACAATAATGGCCAATCCAGATATTGTCTGCGAGATCAATATTCTTTTTATTGA
>CAZRAW010000075.1:0-10224 GCA_964598065.1 uncultured Lentimicrobiaceae bacterium | reverse complement strand
ATTTCTACCTTGAATTTTAAATATATTGAAATTTCTATTACCTTTGTTGCGTTATAGCGCAACTATGCAATTAATAAGAAAATGGCATGAATACTTATACTAACTTTTTTAAGGCATTAAGTGATGAAACGAGACTCAGAATGCTGAATTTATTAATAGTTTCAAAATCTGAACTTTGTGTTTGTGAATTCACCGATATTCTGGAAATACCAACATACAATGTTTCAAAACACCTGAAAATATTGAAGAATGCCGGTCTCTTAAACGAAAGAAAAGAAGGTCGTTGGGTATATTTTGGATTGACAGCTGAAAAAGAAAAGTTTCTAAGTCTCTTGTTTAAAGCCATAAAAGAAATTCCTGCTCAACAGCTTAAAACCGACCTTATTGAGTTGCAAAAAAGGTTTGATATAAGAGTTGAAGGAAAATGCCTGTTAGGAATTCAAAAAGAACATTTAAAAAATTGATAATCACGTAATTTTTATGAGAGGAAGAATAGCAATTCAACGTTGTCAAAACAGTAAATCGGAAATAGTAACTATAGAAGATGTCCTGAATAATACAACTGAATACCCAAACCAAGGGGTTAGAAACCAAGGCATTGTAAGCCAAGTAGATCTAAACAAACAGCAATCTGTCATTATTAAAAAAAGGATTTGTATATGAAACAAAAAACATCGGAAATATTAAAGATATATCAGCCGAATAGCGACCAATTGTCCATAGAAGAAATTTACAAGGACTTGAAAAATATTTCAAAAATAAAGAAGTGTTCTTTTTGTGGTTGCAATGCTGACACCTTAAAGGAGTTTGCAGAATTGGCACGAGCTAAAGGCAGGAAGAAGCTTGCCAAAAAGGCAACGAAACTGCACAAAAAAATTATTGACCAGAAAAAATATGACTGTTTAGGCTGTAAGCTGTGCTACCCTGCAGACATTTCTAATCTATTATTTGAAATCGGGGATAAAGATAACAGCGATGATAAACAGGAATCTTGTTCATCTGAATCCTGTTCCTGCAACAGCCAAAAAACCAAATGGCCGGTTGAAAGAGGTAGTTATTTCGTAGGCAATGAAAATGCTGCCATTGCAATTAACACTTTATCAAATACAAAACTGCCTGAACAACTTATCACATCATTAAAAGATAAAATTGCAATAGCAGGTTACTGCGAAACCGAAAATATCGGTGTAGAAAAAATAGTGAAAAATACTATTTCAAACCCCAATATCCGCACTTTAATAATTTGCGGTAATGAAAGTGGACAAAATATGATGGGAGGACATTTTTCAGGTCAGACTTTACTTTCCCTTCATTCAAATGGCATTACCGGAAAAAACAGAATTATCGGGGCAAAAGGGAAGCGTCCTGTCGTAAAAAATTTGAGCATAGAACAAATTAAACGTTTTCAATCTCAAGTCGAAATTGTTGAACTTATCGGCAACAATTCAATAGAAGATATAACCCTTAATGTTGATATTGCTCATTCTAAAAAGAAAAAGATATTGGAAAAGAAAGGGATTAATGGCTTTGCAAATAGTGAAATTATAGCACAGAATCCTCAAAAACTACGTTTAGATAAAAAAGGGTATTTTGTTATACTTCCGAATAAATCGGAGAAAAAAATTTTTGTTGAATATTATGCGAATAGTGGAGAATTATTACAAACGATTGTAGGAAATGATGCTGCCAGTATCTATTATACAATTATTGAAAAAGAGTTTATATCAAAACCTGACCATTGCGCCTATCTCGGAAAGGAATTAACCAAAGCCGAATACTTTATAAAATATGACATCCCTTACATACAAGACAAGGCATTAGGAGAAATAGCAGACGAATAAAAAAACAAGTATTTTAGAAGGACACCAATTTCATTAAATCCAGTCGCCATAAAGTTCCGGTCTTCGGTCAGGAAGGAAAAACTTTTTCGCATGTGCGTGTTTCACCTCTCCAAGGTCAATATCGCAATACAATATTTCTTCCGTTCCGCGACCGGCCTGAGCCAGCAACCGTCCATCCGGACCACAAATAAACGATTCTCCGGAGAAATCGAGATGCTCCTCCACCCCTACCCGGTTGCAAAGCGCTGTAAAATAGCCGTTTTGGAAAGCGGCAATTTGCATTTCCGCTTCGTAAAGTCCTTCTGTCCATTCACCGGCAGCGCCGGCCTGAGGCGTAATCACCAGTTCGGCGCCGGCTACCGCCAAAGCCCGCATATACTCCGGATAATGCCGGTCGTAACAGATGGCAATACCTATTTTCCCCAGCGTCAAGTTATATACACGCACTCCCGTATCTCCCGGCGTATAATACATCTTTTCGTGGAAACATTCATAATCAGGTACATGTACCATGCGGGTTTTACCTAAAAGTGTTCCATCAGCATCAATTACCGGCGAAGTGTCATAAGTGTTTTTTCCATCCAGCTCATACAAGTTGGGGATGATGACCACGTTAAACCTTTTCGCAAGAGCGGAAAAAACATCTGTTACCGGTCCGGGAATAGTTTCGGCCAGCCTGTTTTTGTCTTTTCCGGCGGGATATTGCGGATAAAATGGCTCGAAAGCCAGCTCGGCAAAAGCCACCAACTGTGCGCCGTTGCGCGCCGCCTTTTCAGCAGCCGCAAGTCCTTTTTTCAGGTTGGCAGACTTGTCTGTTCCGGCTTTTTGTTGTATCAATGCAATTTTCATAAAAAATCACTTTAAGAGCGTAAAATTACGGAAAAACAGTTAGCCGGCCATTATGAAGCTGAATTCATAAATATCCTATTTTTGAAAACCTTTAAAAAAGAATTTCATGAAATTCAGGACACACTGGATTCTGTTATTTCTGCTTCTCGGCATGATGGCCTGTAAAAAGCCTGTGAACATTCCAGGCCCGTCAAAAAACACTTTTATCCGTGGTGCAGACCTATCCAAACTTCCCGAAATTGAGGAAGCCGGAACGGTTTTTTACAACAGCAATGGAAAAGCCGAAGATGCTCTGAAAATTTTTAAAGCCAACGGGTTGAACACCGTACGGCTCAGACTCTGGGTACATCCCGCAAGTATCCATAGCAGCTTACAGGAGGTGGCTGCTTTTTCAAAACGGATTCATGAGGCCGGGCTGAAAGTGTGGCTCGACCTGCACTATTCCGATACATGGGCAGACCCCGGCCACCAAACCAAACCGGCAGCATGGAAAAACCTGAACCTGCAACAATTAGAAGACAGCGTCTATACCTACACACTGCATGTGGTCAAAATTATCCGGCCCGAATACGTTCAGGTTGGCAATGAAATAAACAACGGCTTTCTGTGGAACGATGGCCGCATTTCGCACCCTGCCCAATTCACGGCTTTATTGCAAAAAGGAACTTCCGCCATACGCGATGCCGATACTTCCATCCGCATTATTATGCATTATGCCGGTTACAAGGGAGCTGACCGGTTTTTTGGTCTTTTAAAAAGTCATCATACCGATTACGATATCATCGGCCTTTCCTATTATCCCTGGTGGCATGGAAAATCGCTTGATACGTTGCAACTCACGCTAAATCAACTAACGAAAAAATATCACAAAGAGGTCGTTATTGCCGAAACCGCTTATCCTTTTACACTGTCGTGGAACGACCGGACGACAAATATAGTGGGCAAAAGCAGTCAGCTTATCAAACAATATCCGGCTACGGAAGCAGGTCAGAAAGCTTTTTTGTGGAGATTGCGGACAATTTTGCAAAACAACCCTTCCGGAAAAGGTTTTTGTTATTGGGAGCCTGAATGGGTCAGCTACAAAGGCTCGCAAGCTACCGATGGCTCACCGTGGGAAAACCTGGCATTGTTTGATTTTCATAATAAAGCACTGCCGGCTATGAGTGTTTATCAGCGGTAGTCATTGGCTGATACATAAAATCTTACATCTTCGTACTAATTATTATTTTGTCCCATTCATTTCATATAAAATTTTAGGAGTAAATTGAAAATATGTATCTTTATATTAAATGATTTACCCCAACACATAACTATAAATCGCAATAAAGTGACAGATGCTACCACCCAGCACAAATAGGTGGAAAACAGCATGATGATAGGGCATTTTTCGCTGCAAATACAACACGGCGCCGATAATATAACTCACCCCGCCGGCAAGCAGCCAGTAAAGTCCCGGCAAAGAAAGGCTGGTAATCAACGGCTTAATGGCTACCAACACGATGGAACCCATAACAACGTAGGCAACAGTTGAAATGATATTAAATTTCCCTGTATAAAAAATCTTGAAAACAACACCTCCAATGGCCGCTGCCCAAATTACACCAAACAGGCTCCATCCCCAGGCACCGCGTAACGTAACCAGCAAAAACGGCGTATAGGTTCCCGCAATAAGCAGATATATGGAAGCATGGTCAAAAACATTTAATTTGTGTCTTTTGGGGGAATTTTTGGCCGAATGATACAGTGTAGAAGCGAGGTAAAGCGTTATCATGCTGGCACCGTAAATGCTAACACTCACAATTTGCCAGGCATCGCCGTGCAACGATGCCTTCAGAATGACGAAAACCGCCGCAGGAATGCTCAACAAAAATCCCAGTCCGTGCGACAAGATATTTAGTCGCTCTTCGGTAGGAGAATAACTTTGTTTTTCCGAATAACTTTTCAATGTAGTTCTATGTTTAAAATGTTTTAAAGATAAACGATATGGATGATTTTTATTGTACTTTTTCGGGGAAACAAATGAAAAAAATTCCGGATATCAAAAAGAGGGGTTGAAAGCAGGATTCTACAATTTTTTCCTTTCATCTGCGTGCTTCAAAAAATAATTCCACAAAGTATCAGCAGGCGGTTCCGCCGTAATATCCAGCTTTTCCTTTTTCACCGGGTGAACAAAAGACACTTTACGGGCATGCAGGCTGATGGAAGCATCCTTATTACTACGTGGATAACCGTATTTTAAGTCGCCTTTAATGGGGCAGCCGATGGCTGCCAACTGTGCTCTGATTTGATGATGTCGACCGGTGTGTAAATCCACTTCGAGCAAATGATAGCGTCCGCCGGAAGTTAGCAATTTGTAACTTAGTACAGCTTCCTTACTATCCGTACCGGGTGTTCTACTTACAAAAGATTTATTTTTTTTTGTATCCCTCTTCAAATAATGGACGAGTTTTCCCTCTTTTTCCGGCGGCTTATTTTTGACAATAGCCCAATAGGTTTTCTGTATGGCACGTTGCTTCACCAGCTCATTCATACGGCTCAGTGCTTTTCCGGTTTTGGCAAAAACCGCCACCCCGCTCACAGGTCGGTCAAGGCGATGAATAACACCCAAAAAGGCATCTCCCGGTTTATGATATTTTTCTTTCAGGTAATGTTTCAAAGCTTCACTCAGCGGTTCATCACCGGTTTTATCACCCTGAACAATTTCGGAAGGCAGTTTATTAACCACTATCAAATGGTTATCTTCATACAAAATACGTTCTTCTAACGGAAGTTTGATGCTCATGAAACCATTCTAATGGGAAACAATCAATATTGTTCTTTATCATTGGGAAAGTCAACAGCTTTCACGTCATGAATATAGGCCAGAAAAGCTTTGATAATCTCATCGTGCAGGTTGTGATAACGACGCAGGAAACGGGGAGAAAACTCCTGGTTGATGCCCAACATATCATGCAATACCAACACCTGTCCGTCAACGGCATGTCCGGCGCCAATGCCGATAGTAGGAATTTTTACCGATTTTGTTACCTTGGCAGCCAACTCAGCAGGAATTTTTTCCAGCACAATACCAAAACAACCGGCCTCTTCGAGCAATTTGGCATCACGGAGCAGTTTGGAAGCTTCTTCCTCTTCTTTGGCACGCACCACATAAGTACCGAATTTATTGATAGATTGTGGCGTTAGCCCCAAATGTCCCAGGACGGGGATTCCGGCAGTCAAGATACGGTCGATGGACTCAACCACTTCCGCACCGCCTTCTAATTTCACCGCATTGGCACCCGACTCTTTCATAATACGGATAGACGAATGCAGTGCCTCTTTCGAGTTTCCCTGATAAGTTCCGAAAGGCAAATCCACAACCACCAAGGCTCTTTTAACCGCTCGCATTACCGACGATGCATGGTAAATCATTTGATCAAGCGTGATGGGCAGTGTAGTCACATGTCCGGCCATCACATTGGAAGCCGAATCGCCCACAAGGATAACATCAATGCCCGCCTCATCCAACAAGCGGGCCATAGAATAATCATAGCCGGTGAGCATAGCAATTTTTTCCCCTTTCAGCTTCATTTCCTGAAGCACGTGCGTTGTAATTTTGGGAAATCTTTTGGAACCGTATAATCCATCCATAACAAAAAAATTTTTACAAATGTAAGAAATAACCCTGCTTGCAAACAATAAGCTCAAAGAAAAAGCCGCTCCCTTTCGGCAGCAGCTTTTATAAAATAAACGACTAACGCTTCTTAATCTTCCAAAGAATAGTCAATATCAACCTGGCGTTTGTAGAAATTGTAACGCCATTTTGCATTTTTGAGTGCTACTTTCTGAAGTTCTTTGGCTCTTTCGGGGAAAGTTTTCTTCAAAGAAGTAAAACGAACTTCCAGATCATGGAACTCTTTCAACTTTTCAAAATCAGGTTCTTTGGAATCGAGATGAAGCGGGTTTTTGCCTTCAAGTTCTAACAGAGGATTGTAGCGGTACATTATCCAGTAACCGGCTTCCACTGCCAGTTTTTCCTCATATTGCGAACGGGCCATTCCATTGCGTAATCCGTGTTCAATACAGGGAGAGTAAGCAATGATAAGGGACGGACCCTGATAAGCTTCAGCTTCTTTCATAGCTTTGAAAAACTGGCTTTGGTTAGCTCCCATAGCAACAGATGCCACATACACATAACCGTATGTCATGTAAATGGCGCCGAGGTCTTTTTTACGCACCTCTTTGCCGGCAGTAGCAAATTTTGCCACTGCAGCAGTCTGGCTGGACTTGGAAGCCTGACCGCCCGTGTTGGAGTAAACTTCGGTATCAAGTACCAGCATGTTCACATCCTCGCCGGAAGCCAAAACATGGTCCAGACCACCGTAACCAATATCATAAGCCCATCCATCACCACCGATAATCCACATGGATTTTTTCACGAGATACTGCTCCAGTTCCATAATCTTTTTGGACACTTCATCATCGGCACCTTTCAGTACCTCTACCACCTTATCGGAAGCAGCCCTGGATTCTTCTCCATTTTCCTTAGTGGCAATCCAGCCTTCAAAAGCTTCTTTTCTTTTGGCGGTAGTACCGGCTTCCATATCTTCTTTCATAAAACGCTCAATGCGGTCGCGCATTTTACGAATTCCCATAGCCATTCCCAAACCATACTCGGCATTGTCTTCAAACAACGAGTTTGCCCATGCGGGACCTTTACCAAAAGGATTCACCGTGTAAGGAGTAGCCGGAGCAGAGGCGCCATAAATGGAAGAACAACCGGTTGCATTAGCAATCATCATCCTATCGCCGTACAACTGTGTAGCAGCTTTAATGTAAGGCGTTTCGCCACAACCGGCACAAGCACCGGAGAACTCGAACAACGGCTGGGCAAACTGGCTGTTTTTCACACTGACAAACTTGTTAACCGTACCATCCAGTGTTTTATCGGAAACATTTTGAATCAGGTAATCCCAATTTTCAGCTTCGTGTTTCTGTGATTCAAAAGTTTCCATCACGAGAGATTTTTCAGGAGAAGGACAAACATCGGCACAACTGCCACAGCCCGTACAATCCATCACGCTAACCTGAATACGGTATTTCAAAGGTTTCAGTTTACCTTTGGTTTCAAGAAACAGCATACCTTCGGGAGCATTCTTTTCTTCTTCCTCATTTACAAGGAAAGGACGAATAGCAGCATGAGGACACACGTAAGCACATTGGTTACATTGAATACATTTGTCACCAATCCATTCGGGGATGGTAGCGGCCACACCCCGTTTTTCGTAAGCTGCAGTACCGGCAGGAAACGACCCATCTTCACGGCCTTTGAATGCGCTTACCGGAAGGTCGTCTCCTCTCAAACGATCGATGGGGCGGGCTACCTCACGAATAAAAGCAGGAATATTATCATCCACCTCTTTTTGATCTTTCAATTCTAAACCGGCCCACTCTTTGGGAATTTCAATTTTGGTAACATCACCCCCCTCATCAACGGCACGGTAATTCATTTCAACAATTTCCTCTCCTTTACTGCCATAAGTTTTATGGATAAAAGTTTTCATTTTTTCCACAGCCTCGTCATAAGGAATCACTTCTGAAACTTTAAAGAAAGCCGACTGCATGATTGTGTTGGTACGACTGCCCAGGCCAATCTCTCCGGCAATCTTTGTAGCATTAATGGTATAAAAATTAATGTTGTGAACAGCCATGTATTTTTTCATATCATCGGGAAGCCGGCGTTTGGTCTCTTCCTCATTCCAGATACTGTTAAGCAGGAAAGTACCGCCGTCTTTCAGACCTTTCAGCATATCATATTTCTCAAGATAAGCCGGAACATGGCAGGCCACAAAATCAGGGGCGCCGACCATGTACGTAGAGCGGATGGGTTTGTCACCAAAACGCAGATGCGAAATGGTAATACCGCCCGATTTTTTGGAGTCGTAAGCAAAGTAAGCCTGCACATATTTGTCAGTGGACTCACCAATGATTTTAATGGAATTTTTGTTGGCTCCTACCGTTCCATCAGCACCGATTCCGTAAAATTTAGCTTCAACGGTTCCTTTATCAGAAATACATATTTCAGGAAGCAACGGAAGCGAAGTAAAAGTCAGATCATCCACAATGCCTACGGTGAAATGATTTTTGGGCTCCGGCTGTTTCAGGTTGTTAAAGACAGAAACAATATGTGCGGGAGTAGTATCTTTCGAACTCAGGCCATAACGACCGCCAACGATAATTGGTTCACTATCCGAACCATAGAAAGCCTCTTTTAAGTCGAGATATAAAGGTTCTCCATTTGCGCCTGGTTCTTTGGTACGATCGAGAACAGCAATACGTTTAACCGTCTTGGGAATAGCTTTCATAAGATAACCCGTAGAGAACGGCCGAAATAAATGAACAGTTACAAGACCTACTTTATCGCCACGAGCAATCAAATAATCAATAGTTTCGCGAATGGTTTCGGTAACCGATCCCATAGCAATAACAATATTCTCGGCATCTTTGGCACCGTAATAAGTAAAGGGGTGATACTCGCGTCCGGTAAGTTTTGTAATTTCCTGCATGTATTCCTCCACCATATCAGGGATTGGCGTATAAAAGCGGTTGGCAGCTTCACGAGCCTGGAAAAAGATATCAGGATTTTGTGCCGTTCCACGGGTAACCGGATGTTCCGGATTCAAAGCATTATCTCTGAATTTTTTTAAATCCTCATAGGGGAAAAGCCCCTTTAAATCATCGAGATCAAAATATTCAATCTTCTGAATTTCGTGTGAAGTACGGAAACCGTCGAAGAAATGAAGGAAAGGAATCCTTGAGCGCAGCGCTACAAAGTGAGCAATACCGGCCAGGTCGTTAATTTCCTGAACACTACCGGTAGCGAGCATGGCAAAACCGGTGTTCCGGGTAGCCATAACGTCGCTGTGGTCACCAAAAATAGAGAGCGCCTGTGTGGCAAGGCTGCGGGCACTTACATGAAATACTGCCGGCAACAATTCACCAGAGATCTTATACATATTCGGAATCATCAACAGCAATCCCTGTGAAGCAGTAAAAGTGGTTGTTAAAGCACCCGCCTGTAAAGCACCGTGTACCGCACCGGAAGCGCCACCCTCCGATTGCATTTCAACGACTTTAACGGTTTCTCCAAAAATATTTTTTTGACCGAAAGCAGCCCATTGGTCCACATATTCAGCCATATTTGACGAAGGGGTGATAGGATAAATAGCAGCCACTTCGCTAAACATATAAGCAATGTGGGCAGCAGCGTAATTCCCGTCACAAGTAATAAATTTTTTCTTTCCGCTCATTTATCTAAATTTTAAAGTTATTCGGTCTTATTTCCACAAATCGTTTAAAAATATCACATCAAACTAATTGTCAAATAATTACACTTGAAACCCTCCTTTCAAAAGGTCGATGCCAAAAGTACAATATTTATCTATTGCTTCACCTTGTATATATTGAAGATAAAACAGAATTTTATCCAATTTAAAATGATTTTAGATTAAGTTCGTTTCGGAAGATTCGTATTTTTGTTTTACTTTTACTACTT
>CAZRAW010000074.1:0-10643 GCA_964598065.1 uncultured Lentimicrobiaceae bacterium | reverse complement strand
TTTCCCTCTTTTTAAAGATTTATGCCAAAGATAATGAGCATCTAAAAAAGATATTGGTAGACCAAATTCAATCCATCCCTGAAGTTACAGCTACCGAAACTTTTATTTCATTAGAAGAAGGCTTCAGCAGGCAATTGCCTGCCGGATAATGGCGCCACTTTCCAATACTTACATGATAATTAATTTTCTGAAACTGGTGATTTTCTCATTGTTTATTCTGGTGTATGCCTATCTGAACAAAATAGTTTAATCAGGCAATATTTATTTCCCCAAAGGAACTGATTTTATAAATATTACACAAAAACATACAGACTATATTCAATACAAGCTAAACAACAGACCAGGAAAAAGATCGGACTTTCTCTCTCCCATCGGTTTTTTTAATAAATTTGTTAAATCAAAACACAAACAAAAAGTTGCATTTGCAGCTTGAATTCAGCAGGATGAAAAAGGCAGCAAACAAGAAACTCATTGGCATAGTAGGTGGTATGGGGCCCATGGCCGGAGTAGATTTATCAAAAAAGATTATCAATCAAACCATTGCAACGAAAGATCAGGATCACTTGCCGCAAATTTTATATTCCCGGCCGCAAAATATTACAGACCGTACCGCATTTATATTGGGCGATGTAACTGAAAACCCGGCTTATTCGATTTTTTCAATTTTACGGAAGTTGGAGTCGTTAGGGGTTACGGTTGCCGGTATGGCCTGCAATTCAGCACATGCCCCCCGGATTTTCGATGTGATTGTTGAATGTCTTAATAATAGCAAATCGAAACTCATTCTCCTTAACATGGTTGAAGAAGTTGCCAAAGTGATAAAGAAGCAATTCAGTAGCCTGAACCGGGTTGGTGTACTGGCCACCAAAGGAACTGTCAAAGCCAATCAATACCGCTTATTGGAAAAGTTTGGACTTAAAGTACTTTATCCCACAGAAGCTGTTCAGGAGAAAGTCCACCAGGCCATTTACCAACCTACTTATGGAATTAAATCTGTCTCAGGCAGCGTAACCATTAAAGCAAGGCAAGATCTTGAGCAGGCAGCCTCCTCTTTAATTCAGAAAAAAGCAGAAATCATTGTGTTGGGGTGTACCGAGCTGCCTTTGGCTTTTAAAACCAACAATTTTCAGGGTGTTCCGCTTATAGATTCAAATCTGATCCTGGCCCGGGCATTAATTCATGCCGTTGATCCTTCCAAACTAAAGCCCTGGAAACAGGACTGATAATTTAAGAATGGCCGATCTTCTTTTGCTTTCCAAACAGACAACAATTTTGAAAATATTTATGCTATTATCTTGTTGGACAACTAACATATAAACACCCGTACAAAACCCTTCATGTGGTATTTGGTATGATGAAGGCTGTCTGTCACTGGTGGCCTTTCCCGATGCCACCCCTATGGTACATCCTGAGGTTTGTCTTGGATTGACTGGTTCAAAACAGATGAAAATATCATACAGAAAAAAATTAAGCCATAAACTCCTGAAAGATTTATCCCTGATTTAATAAAGTTCATAAAAGCAGGTATTTTTCATTTACAGATTAGACACTCTTTAAGTAATTACAATTTGCAAATCACTTCCCTTATGGTTTCATTTTTGTTATTAATGAGCAGCAGATATATGCCAGGTGCCAACTTTTTCAGGTTAAGCACAGATGAATTTCCGTTAAAAATTTGATGCCTCATCACGATATTTCCTTTTGTGTCATAAATAAAATAATATGTAATCCCCGGATTATCGTTCTTCAATTTTATATGGATTGACCCTTTGGTAGGATTTGGATAAACTATTAATTGTTCTTTATAAACAGGCTTCACAGCAGTCGGTTGCCTGTTACAAGAGGTCGGGTCTGTCATAAAAAGCCAATAGCGGCCTTTCGCCGAGGTAAACATATCGTGATTATCATGTCCCACACCTGGTACGGTATCTATCTTCTGTGTTTCAGTAATGTCATTACCATAATAGTATTTGAGATAGCGGTAATAAATAGTCCCTCTTTCCAACCTGTTCTTTCCTTGCAGTTCGGCCATGCAGGACTGGTCAAGGGAGGATGAATTTTCATCTGTATCCTTTCCTCCCAGCAAATAAACCACCTCTCTTTTTTTAAACATTTGTCTGATGGAATCTGCCCCGAACTGTCCCGGGTAAGAGTACAAATTGTCAAGACCATAGCGCCAATCGTTGAATCCCGAACATGCTGCTGTGGGAACGGCAAACTGATCCACCGTTCCGGAAACGACTCTTTTATTATCCAAATAAAGATAAGAGCTCGGGTTAGCAACAATAAACCGGGTGCTTATCCCATAATCTTCACATAAGGTATTCACTATCGGACTGGAAGCTGAATAACGGTTAGTAAGTTGCCCCCCTGCAGAATGACCGGCAAAAACAATATATTTCAAATTTGGATGATAAATTGCTAGGCGCATCATAAGGGTGTCCAGTATGGAATAAGAAGAAATACGTGCTGGTCTGGGGTCGCTGGAACGGTCTTTGGATTTTGACCCCGATTTCCAGCCATCGGACCAGTACAAAAAAGAAGCATTCAGATGTAATGCATGCAGGTCATCCTGTTCTAAAAACTGAGGGGCAATAATTAATAGAGAATCAGTGTAATACGTACTCATAGATGCTGCTTCTCTCATATTGTGATAATAATCGCCGGCATTACGGTTCATCCCGTGAATTATTATGATGGCTTTCCGGATACCATTGTCTAATGAATCCAACCGGAAATTTGCATAATAGGGGATTTGCAAAATGTTTCCGTCCAGATTTACTTTGAGTCTTCCTGGCCCGATTTCACTTACCTGGGCTGTTGCGGAAAAAGCAGCAAGTACAAATAAAAAGATAAATATCCAGCTACTTATTCCTTTTTGTTTTATGGGATTGGTTTTAAACATAACATTTTGATTTTAAATATATTGATGAGACGTTTTAGTACAACATTGGCAATTAATTTTCGATAGTATTTGCGATCTTCAACAAACGTTCGAAAATGACGTCAACCATACCTATGGTACGGATGATTCCCGCAAAAGCAAAAGCACAAAAAGCAATACGTGTAATATGCATCGACTGAATAGTTACCTTAGTTTATTTAAAACCCACGGCAAAATAAGTTACAAAATGGTGCAAATTAACATCGCCGGTAATTCCCATATTTAATTTTCGAACAGGTACCCAGGCATCATTAAGGCTTGAGCTGTGGCGTAAAAAATAGCCTGTTAAATTTCGATGTTCAACTTTAATAAGCAGTCTGATCGCAAAATTAGTAGCCAGTGTTATGGAAAATCTTCCGCACCAGGTTACTTTGTAATTGGAAATGTTTTGTTCGTCAATTAAATGGTCATAGAGCTGGTGGTCTTTTTCGAGGGTTATTTTTCCGGTTAAAAATCTTGTTACCAGTTCTGTGTCGTATCCCATCGCTTTTTTGTAGCCTTCTGCATTGCATCCGAACGGATGATAATTGTAATAACTCCAGCCGTAATCGCCGTAATGCATACCATCTGACGAGCATAAAATGGCCACATCTTTTCCTAATGTCAAATGGTTATCTTGAATAATTTTTTTGACGGCATTTGCCAAATCCGCAGCCAATTTGTTCATTTTATTCCAATGAGTAAAAGGCACGAGAATAGGGATAATCTCAACTTGTCTGTTAAAATATTGCAGGAAAGGGACTAATGCTTCCAACGAATGTTCGGTTTCAATAACGGTTCTGTCCACAACGTAATCATCTTTTGGTAAATCGGAGATAATCTCATTTCTAAATGGTGAAATTTTTACCTTTCCGTAAGGCCCCCGCCAAAATTTGAAATCGCCAAAAATTAGTTTATCACGAATACCGAAAGTCTCCGACCAATGTGCATTACCAATTAATATTACCGTTTTGGCATGAATATGGCGTTGAATGTGAAAGGCGGTTCGGGAGGCAAGCGTGTAGTCGTCGTGAGGAGAAATTCCAAAAATGAAAGGCGTGTTTTCTGAAAAATTGTATTTTTTGCTGTTGCTGAGTGTTTTGTCTTTTTCAACCCGCTCGCAATAATTAGCAATAAAATCCATTTGCTTTGCCGTATGCGGAAACCCTATGGTGTCTACCAAACCGCGCAGATCTCCTTGCGCGGGAATAGTAACCCGACTTAAGACCCTTTTTAATGGAATTTGTGCAAAATTGTTTTTAAAAGGAAACATTGAAAATACTAAAAAAAACGGAAAAAAAAGCTTTGAATTTTTCATGATTAAAAATTTTTAACTGTTTAAAATTCATTTTCAATTTCTGCTGAAACCAGGTATGCATAATACATTTGATTTTAAATTTTATCATCATGCCCGTGGTCGCCAATAATAAAATATGTCGAGAATATTTCATTTTTTTATGAATTCATTATTCTAAATCAGCTACCCTGAATTGTTTCGTCTTCCCTGATTCTCGGTGCAATGGCAAAACCGGTAAAACCATAAATCAATGCGAAAATGAAACCTGTATAACACATTATTGCCCAAGGAGCATAATCCCGTGTACTAACTCCAAGTGTGCCGGCCATAAAAACACCGGCAATACTCCACGGAATAAGCGGAACAACAACAGTACCACTGTCTTCGGTTGTTCTGGACAGGTTTTTTGCAGCGAGGTTGAACTTTTTATAAGCAGGAGCAAATAATTCACCGGGAATTAAAATAGATAAATAGGAACTTCCTGTCATCAAAGCAGTCGCTATGGTGGCAAAAACCGAGGACGCAACAAGTTTTCCCGTATTGTTGGCAACCTTTAGCAGTCGCTCAAGTATTACATCCAACATTCCGGTTGCTTGTATGATTCCGCCAAAAGCAAAAGCGCTGAAAGCAAGAAGTGTTACATTCATCATGGACAACATACCTCCTCGTGTAAGTAAATGATCAACCATTGCTATGCCGGTATGAGCGTGGTAACCCGTAACCATGGAAGAAATAGCGATTTTAAGGCCGGCTTTTTGAAAAATAAGGGCTAAAATGACCGCAACAAAGGATGAAAGCAACATGTTGGGAATTACAGGCTTTTTACGTATAGCCGAGAAGAGGGTAATGACTGCCGGCAAGAGTAACCACCAACTGAAGATAAAGTTTGTTTTTATGGTTTGCATAATCATTTCAGTTTTTTCGAGGGAGATATTTCCGTGATGTGCTGATTGTAAACCAAGGATAAAGTAAATAATTAATCCCAAAGACCAAGCCGGCATTGTAGTCCAAAGCATATGTTTAATATGATCGAATAAATTGCTCCCGGCAGCAATCGGCGCCAAATTCGTAGTATCCGAAAAGGGTGAAAGTTTGTCTCCGAAATAAGCTCCCGCCACGACGGCGCCTGCCGCCTGTCCCAAAGGAACCCCCAAACCATGAGCAATCCCCATAAATGCAACCCCTAAGGTTCCAACTGTTCCGTATGAAGTTCCGGTAACCACCGAAATAATCGAACAAACCAAAGAAGCGGTTACCAGAAAATATTGAGGAGAAATAATTTTTAATCCGTAGTAAATTAACATGGGAATAGTTCCGCAGGCAATCCATGAACCAATAATAGTTCCCACCACAATCACGATTAATATAGCCGGCATTCCTTTCATCATGCTGTCGATAATCCCTTTTTCCAATTCTTTGTAGGTATAACCCAAACGCACGCCTATAGCTGCTGCAACTGCGGCCGCCGCTATCAGCAATATCTCCACATTCAGATGATAGAGGCCATACCCGAACCCCAGAAAAACAGCAATGGCAAACAAAGGGATCAAGGATTGTAAAAAGGTGGGAGTCAGTTTCTTATTTTCCATATTTTCTTTTTGATTAAACCACATGTAATCTGCCGGTTGTTCCTTTTAAATGTTACCGGATTCTCTGTAACAATCGGTTCCATGACTTGCACAATTGGATATTCACGTCCCTGAACCGATTTTCCAATTATTGTCATTGAAATAAGTTTCGATTGGCTGCTTAATTTTGTAAGATAAACCATCATAAGCTCATAAACCGTCAACTTACTGAAACCATTTTCTTCAATGGGCGCGGGACCAGTATTTTTCCATGAAACCGTAATTATCCTAAGCAATAAAGCCATCCCAAGAATAAGAATATTTTTACTAAAAGATAACGAGGAAAGGAATAGATAAAATGGCTTGTAAAAATTTTTCATAGTTAAATTATTTTGTTTTCAAAAGTTCCTTTCTTCAACAGTTTTCCTGCTTTCATCATCAAATGTCCGTTTGCCAGCAAATAATGAATTCCGGCTTCACTATCCAGCAGCAGGATGTCGGCATCTTTTCCGGCACGAATTTCTCCTTTCCCATTAAGTTTGAATACATTCGCCGGATTGGTAGAAACCACTTTAATGGCCTGTTCCCAAGGTAAGTGATGTTGTATAATTAATTTTTTAAAGGATTGATAAATGGCATCGGGTGTTCCGATTCCCATTTTCACAAATTTTCCCTGTTCGTCGAAAACGGGCATAGATCCACAACCATCTGAGGTTGTTGTGATATGTTCAACAGGAACGCCGGCATCAAGAAGTTCCATCACTCCATCTGCAGCATTCACACCCTCTTCACCAAGCGTGTCCGGATAGGACGTCAGGTCCACATAGCCGGTAATTCCGTATTTCTTTGCTTCGTTAAAAACATGCTGGTTTCGATTACAATGGGTTGGCAAAAACTGTGTGAATTTCAAATCACTTTTGTTAACGGCATTGTAAATTAAATCAAAGGGATGGCTACGGTTTCCAAGGTGTATATTTACAATCCCGGCCTTATTACCAAGCATACCGCCGATATGTGCATGCACAGCCAGTCGAATGAGTTCGCGTACAGATGGTTCGGAAGAACGATGATCGGCCAGAGCCACCTCTCCAACACCAATCACTTCGTCTATGAGCGAAATATCTTTCCCGACTTCACCTAACAAAGTAGGGGTGGGAATTTGATAAGCTCCGGTCAACATCCATGCAGATACACCTTCGGCACGAAGGCCTTTTACTTTCATTAAAACAGCTTCTACGTTACGCGTAAAACCATCCGTGCCCAACAGCCCTATAACAGTTGTAACTCCGCCTTTTAGCATTTGACTCAGTTGCAACTCAGGCGTTCGGGTGGCCGGACCCCCTTCACCACCGGAACCGGCAATATGTACATGACCATCAATAAGTCCGGGAACTGCCCGTAAGCCTTTGGCCTGAATAATTTCAGCATCAAACATTTTTACCTGAAACGCTGGAATATTATCGGATATAGCTAAGATTTTTCCTCCCCCTGTAAGGATATCCTTTTCCCCCATAAATTCGGGACCAAAAACTGTTGCCTGTTTAATTAATATCATTTTTTTCTAAAAATGAAACAAGAATTTAGTTAACTCAGCGCCACTCTCCATAATAATCGATAGCTACATTGGTTTTCGGATCGGTTGAATACTTTTCGTTGGAATTATAAGTCCAACCCATAGTAGTTGAGCCTCCTCCGTTTTGCGTGGTAACCAATGCATCATTAGGAAGATAGCCAATGCCATTAGCCTGGTCGCGGGGCAATTTCCGGTCGCCATGGGTTGGATCGACTGGTACCCAGCCATAATGCGGCAGGTACACTTCTGTCCAGCGGTGAAAAACATCATCGATGGCGCGCTTGTGCCCTCTTCTGATAATAGAACCCACATATCGTGTAGGAATTCCAGCTGCCCGGCACATAGAAATAAACACAAAGGTGTATTCAGAACAGGAACCGTTTCCGCGAGCCAGTACCGTGGGCGCTTCATTCCAACCGCCGGTACGCTTGTAATACAAATGACTGATCACATAATTATAAATATCGCGCATCTTCCAGTAAAAGTTTTTTTCATTTCCAATGGCTTTTGCCACCCCTTTCTGAATAATTGGATTGTGAATTTGATACTTGGTTTTGTCCTGCAAATATTTATTTTTTACAGCTTCTGGAATATCATTTTCTCCCCCCACCTTATCGGGATCAATAAAATAGCGCACGTCCCAGGTGGTTACAGAAAAATTATTGGTAAGCTGTCTTTGCTCCCCTGGTTTTAGATTTTTGAACTGAAAATGAGCAGTTTTTTGATCCCACTGGTCAGTTACAACATCTTTGATTGCCGGCGTATAATGAAACTTGCTGGTGATATCCTGATTGGGCCTGTTTTCAGGCAGGGCAAAATAGACATCTATCTTCCTGATGTTTCCCGGGCCAAAATTATCGATGTTATAATAATAAGAAATCTTCGCTTTATAAGGATTATATCTAATGTATTCCTGGTTATCATAAGCTTTTAATTCATAAATTTTATCATTTTCAAAATCCACGTTCCAGAGGTTTTTCCCGTCCCAGGCCAAATCACTGGGATATTCACCCGGTGATTTTGTAATCATAACCACTTCCCCGTTTTTTGGATCAACCATATAAATCTCATCTTTCATCCGATCGGTAACCCAAAGATATTTCCCATCAAAAGTAATGCCTGTAGGATGCAGGTCTGGTGATGGGAACTCTTTTATGGTTGTGCCATCCTCGGGATCAAATTGGATGAGTTTGTTGTGAATATCGTCCACACACCAAAGATATTTGCCGTCCCAGGCCAAACCCAACGGCGCAGGGGTAGGTGCAAAAATTGTTTTTATGATTGTTCCATCTTTTGGATCAATCTGAAAAATACGTCCATCATGGTATTCATCTCCTTGCGGAATGAGACCTTTGGAATCGGAACACCAAAGGTATTTCCCATCAAACGTCAGCCCCATAGGCCAATAAGCCGGTGAAGGAATACTTCTGAGCACTTCGCCTTTTTCGTTCAACTCATAAATTTTGTCAGTGCGGAAATCTGTTACCCAAAAGTTTTTCCCGTCAAAAGTAAGTCCGGCAGGATAATTACCCGGAGTTTTAAAAGAACGGATTATTTGACCGGGATAGGCCATTGCTACTATCGGAAGTAATAACAAGAAAACTAATAATCGTTTCATGGTTTTTTTAACTTAAAAATTTTGTTGTAAAGATAATATGCTTTTTTCAAAAAATCAACTTAATAGCCTAAAATTTAAGGAATTATCCGGGCTTGTAGGTAAATTTGGATTTTTAATAATTATTTGGTTATGTAAATAAAAAATTATTGTAAAATTGATTTTTTTCAAGAGATTATTGTATTAATTTGTGAATTCGAAAATTTGTGTTTCTATCGGTTAATATGGAAAAATATGATAGTTACTGAAAAAATTTGCTTGTTTTCCTTACATTTGTCTCCCAATAATTTATACAAAGTGAAGAATTCTTTTAGGGCAAACCATCATTTTTATTTCAACATTACAAAGCCAATAAGTAGGGCGAGAAAATAATGAAAAAAAATTGTAATTATTTGTTATTTATAGTGTATATAATTGCATCTTGTACTGAATTACAATAATTTAAATACTATAAAAAAGAACTAAACCACTATGCACTGGAAGTGCTTAGGTTCAAATAGAAACAGAATGAAATTCTTACTCCAAAATTATAACATTGTTATCCGAATTAGATGGATTGCGATGATGTTCAAGATATTCTTGTACCATCTCATCTGTTATATTTCCTGTACTCCATACTCCATATCCTATCGCCCAAAAATGCCTACCCCAATATCTTTTACTAAGCTCTGGAAATTCTTCTTGAAGGCGTCTGGATGTGCGACCCTTCAACCGTTTAACTATATCACTAATATTTTGAGACGGACGATATTCTATATGGATATGCACGTGGTCTTTACTTATTACACCTTTAAGTATTCGAATATCTTCAACATCGCATATTTGCTTTATCAAATCCCTACATCTTACTTGAATGTCACCATTAAGGATTTTATAACGATACTTCGTTACCCAAACAATATGGGCGGTAAGTATAGAAACCGTATGTCCTTTTCGCCTTTGTTCTTTTATAAAACAAAGTTAATAAATTGTGTAGCAACTGAAAGTCTTGCACTGAAAGTGCATAGTTTCAACTAACGAATGAGACCAATGAATCCTCTATTACAACTTGACAGTCTTGACCATAAAATACTTGATTATTTAACCCATGATGCGCGAACTTCCTATCTTGAAATCGCACGACAATGCCACGTATCAGGAGCCCTGATACACCAGCGTGTTAACAAACTCAGGGATGCAGGTATTATTTCAAATTCAAGTTTTATAATTGTACCTAAAGGATTGGGCTATTTGTCAGCGGCCTTTGTGGGAATAAAAGTAGGGCTTACGAGCCCTCATGCCCAAGCACATGTTCTTGAAAAAATATCCCAAATTCCTGAGGTAGTTGAATGCGATCACGTAACCGGAAAGTTTTCCTTCTTTATAAAAATATATGCCAAAGACAATGAACATCTAAAAAAGATATTGGTAGACCAAATTCAATCCATCCCTGAAGTTACAGCTACCGAAACTTTTATTTCATTAGAAGAAGGCTTCAGCAGGCAATTGCCTGCCGGATAATGGCGCAACTTTCCAATTTCTCTGTAGGCGAATATCTACCGACAAGCATAAGCCATTTTACAGCACAATCTAACCTTAATTGTGTCATTAACGACACTCTTTTTTAGAAATAAAGAGTACCCAAAAACAAATCAAAACTTACAACAGGTTAGAGATCAGGAAATCCG
>CAZRAW010000073.1:0-10700 GCA_964598065.1 uncultured Lentimicrobiaceae bacterium | reverse complement strand
CTGATGGTTATTTTATTAAAACTATCCGGTACTTTACTATCTTGTCTGAAAGCCATATCAGATTTTTATTTTATTAGAATCAAATCAAATCAAATTACTTGTCAAAGCTGATTTCCAGTCCCAGTCCGCGCAGTTCGTGTACAAGTACATTGAACGACTCGGGCATTCCGGGGGTAGGCATATTTTCACCTTTTACAATCGCTTCGTAGGCTTTGGCCCTGCCGTTTACATCATCTGACTTCACGGTAAGGATTTCCTGAAGAATATTGGCAGCTCCAAAAGCTTCGAGCGCCCAGACCTCCATCTCACCAAAACGCTGGCCACCAAACTGGGCTTTCCCGCCCAGCGGTTGCTGTGTTATGAGGGAGTAAGGACCAATGGAACGGGCATGCATCTTATCATCAATCAGGTGGTGAAGTTTAATCATGTAGATGTAACCCACTGTTGCGGGCTGGTCAAAACGTTCGCCTGTACCACCATCGTAAAGATAGACACTGCCATTCTCCGGCAAACCGGCCTGTTGCATATAAGAGTTAATCTGTGCATCAGTAGCACCATCAAAAATTGGCGTTGCAAACTTCAGGCCCAGCACTTTCCCTGCCCAACCGAGAACAGTTTCGTAAATCTGTCCGAGGTTCATTCGCGAAGGTACACCAAGAGGATTCAGAACGATATCAACAGGCGTTCCATCTTCCATAAACGGCATATCCTCCTCACGAACAATTCTTGCCACAATACCTTTATTGCCATGACGTCCGGACATTTTATCACCCACTTTTAACTTACGTTTCTTGGCAATATAAACCTTGGCCATTTGCACAATACCATTAGGAAGCTCGTCGCCTACGCTGGCGATAAACTTTTTACGGTTATAAACGCCCAGCAACTCTTTATACTTGATATTGTAGTTGTTGAGCAACACTTTAATCAGTTCGTTTTTTGTACTGTCGGTAGTCCACTTGCTGGCATTAATGTTAATGTAATCCAGTGAGTGAAGTATTTTCTGCGTAAACTTGGTTTTGGTAGGAACAACCACGTCACCAAACACATTAGTAACACCCTGAGAGGTACGATTGCTTACCATAACGGTCAGTTTATCAACCAGCTTGGCCTTTAATTCTGAAAATCTTTTATTGTATTCTTCATCCAGGCTGGCAATAAGTTCTTTTTCCTTAGATTTGTTTTTGGAGCTTTTCACAGCTCTGGAAAACAGATCTTTTTTAAGGACAACACCTTTTAATGAAGGAGGTGCTTTGAAGGAAGCGTTTTTAACATCACCAGCTTTGTCACCAAAAATAGCACGTAGTAATTTCTCTTCCGGAGTAGGGTCGCTTTCGCCTTTCGGGGTAATTTTTCCAATAAGGATGTCCCCCTCATTCACTTCGGCACCCACACGTATCAAACCGTTTTCGTCAAGGTCTTTGGTAGCTTCTGCACTTACATTGGGAATATCATTGGTAAGTTCTTCAATACCTCTTTTGGTATCGCGCACTTCCAAAGTAAACTCTTCGATATGTACGGAAGTGAAAATATCATCTTTCACCACCTTTTCGGAAATCACAATAGCATCCTCGTAGTTATAACCTTTCCAGGGCATAAAAGCAACTTTCAGATTACGGCCGAGGGCAAGTTCTCCACCTTGTGTGCCATAACCTTCACACAACGGCTGACCCTTAGATACTTTATCACCGGCACGCACAATCGGGCGCAGGTTAATGGAGGTATTCTGGTTTGTACGGCGGAATTTTGTTAAGGCATATTCCATTACATCGTCATCAAAGCTGACAAGTTTTTCCATCTCATCTCGCGAATAGCGGATAACAATTTTCTTTGCATCCACATATTCTACAACACCGTCGCCTTCGGCCATAACCAAAACACGAGAGTCGCGGGCAACATCTGCTTCAATACCGGTTCCGACAATAGGGGCTTCCGGGTTCAGCAAAGGCACTGCCTGACGCATCATGTTTGAGCCCATCAAAGCACGGTTAGCATCATCGTGTTCCAGAAAAGGAATACTTGAAGCGGCTATAGAAGCAATCTGATTTGGGGCAATATCAATAAGGTTCACCTCTTCGCGGGGAGTAATGGGATAATCGGCTTGATAACGTACCTTTACTTTTTCGTTAACAAAAGTTCCGGAATCATCGACAATGGTATTTGCCTGAGCAATAATTTTATCCTCTTCTTCCTCGGCACTCAGATAAATGGGATTATGTTTATAGTCAATAACACCATCTTTCACTTTACGATAAGGTGTTTCAATAAAGCCAAGATGGTTAATTTTTGCATAAACGCACAGCGAAGAAATCAGACCAATATTTGGTCCTTCAGGTGTTTCAATAGTACAAAGTCTTCCGTAGTGCGTATAGTGAACGTCTCGTACTTCAAAACCGGCTCGTTCGCGAGACAAACCGCCAGGCCCGAGAGCAGAAATTCTGCGCTTATGCGTAATTTCAGAAAGCGGGTTAGTCTGGTCCATAAACTGCGAGAGGGCATTTGTACCGAAGAAAGAGTTGATAACCGATGAAAGGGTCTTAGCGTTGATAAGATCTGTCGGGGTAAATACTTCATTATCTCTGACATTCATACGGTCGCGAATGGTTCTCGCCATACGAGCCAGCCCCACACCGAACTGAGAATAAAGCTGTTCACCTACGGTACGTACTCTACGGTTACTCAGGTGGTCGATATCATCAACAATAGTTTTCTGATTCAGCAGTTTAACGAGATGCTTGATAATGAGCACAATATCTACTTTGGTCAGAACACGCACATCCATAGGTGTATTCAGCTCAAGTTTTTTATTAATACGATAGCGTCCCACTTCACCGAGATCATAACGTTTATCGGAAAAGAAAAGCCTTTCAAAAACGCTACGGGCTGTTTCCTCATCGGGAGGCAAAGCATTACGCAGTTGGAAATAGATATATTCAACAGCCTCTTTTTCCGAGTTGGTAGTATCTTTTTGTAAGGTTTGAAAAATAACCGAATAGTCGTTTATACTACCATCGTCCTTATGTAAGAGAATAGTTTTAACGCCTGCATCGATAATTTTCTGAATATGTTCAGTTTCCAGAACTGTTTCGCGTTCGATGATGACATCGTTACGCTCGATGGTTACCACCTCGCCGGTATCCTCATCGACAAAGTCTTCGAACCAGGAGCGGACAACCCGTGCGGCCAGACTCCGGCCCAATACGCGTTTCAGACCGGCTTTACTCACCTTTACCTCTTCGGCAAGGTCAAAAATTTCGAGTATGTCACGGTCGGTTTCATAGCCTATGGCACGTAATAAGGTAGTGACGGGTAATTTCTTTTTACGGTCAATATAAGCATACATAATATTATTAATGTCCGTAGAGAACTCCATCCAGGAACCTTTAAAAGGAATAATCCTTGCAGAGAACAACTGCGTACCGTTAGCATGCCTGTGTTGTCCGAAGAACACACCGGGCGACCGATGCAACTGGGAAACGATAACCCTTTCGGCACCATTAATAATAAAAGTACCGCGAGGAGTCATATAAGGGATCATGCCCAAATAGACATCCTGAACGATAGTTTCAAAATCTTCATGTTCAGGATCGGTACAATAAAGTTTTAATTTTGCTTTGAGGGGGACACTGTAAGTCAGCCCTCTATCAATACATTCGTCGATTGTATAGTGTGGAGGGTCAACAAAATAGTCTAAAAATTCAAGGACAAAATTATTTCTCACATCTGTAATGGGGAAATTCTCGGAAAAAACCTTAAACAGGCCTTCGTTAATACGATTTTCCGTGTTGGTTTCCAGTTGAAAAAAATCCTGAAAAGATTTTAACTGAATATCCAGGAAATTCGGATAAGGCATCAGGTTTTTTGTAGATGCGAAATTGATTCTTTCGGTTTTGATTCCAGCCAAGGCACAATAGTTTTAAGTTATGAACAAGCCGGTACATTTCAAAAAATCACCGGCAAATAATGAAAGAATGATGTAAAAGAACAAATAGGCGCAAGCCTCTATCCCGAAAGCCGGGACAGAGGCTGCCGCCAATTGAATAGAAATAAAGTATTACTTAACTTCCACTTCAGCACCAGCTTCTTCAAGCTGTGTTTTCAAAGCTTCGGCTTCGTCTTTACTAACGCCTTCTTTAATAGCTTTCGGTGCAGAATCAATAAGCTCTTTTGATTCTTTCAATCCAAGACTGGTCAATTCTTTAACTAATTTCACAACAGCGAGCTTAGATTGGCCGGCAGCTTTCAGAATAACATCAAAAGATGTTTGTTCTTCAGCGGCACCATTCTCGGCACCACCTGCTGCTGCGGGACCTGCAACTGCTACTGCAGCAGTGGGTTCAATACCATACTCTTCTTTCAGAATTTCAGCCAGTTCATTTACTTCTTTAACAGTAAGATTAACCAATTGTTCTGCAAATGCTTTTAAATCTGCCATTTCGTTATAATTTAAATTGTGTTATTAATTCTTATTTATTATTCGTATTATTTCCCTTATTCGCTTTTTTCCGATAAGGTTTCAAGAATTCCGGAAAGTTTATTACCACCGGATTTTAATGCAGAAAGCACATTATTCATAGGTGCTTGTAGCAAGGCAACAACATCGGCTATCAGTTCATCTTTCGATTTGATAGAAGCAAGGAAATCAAGTTGTTCATCGCCAACATAGGTCATTTCTTCAATAAATGCCGCTTTTAAAATGGGATATTTCGACTTTTTCCTAAAATCTTTAATCAATTTTGCAGGGGCATTACCGGCCTCGGCAAACATCAGGGATGTGTTTCCTTTGAGTGTTCCGTATAACTCATCAAACGCTCTTTCCGACTGCTCCATGGCTTTGTGCAGGAGGGTGTTTTTCACCACACGCATTTCAATACCACGGTTAAAGCACATTCTTCTCAGCTTACTGGTATCTTCTGCATTTAATGTAGAAGTATCAGCGAGATAAAAATTATGATGCTTAATCAACTGTTCGGTTAAAGATTCAATAAGTTGTTTTTTATCTTCTTTTCTCATAACAATCGCTTGTTTTTATCTATGCGTTAACCGATTTAATATCAACTGCAATACCCGGACTCATTGTACTTGACAAATAGATACTTTTAACATAGTTTCCTTTGGCGGAAGCAGGTCGCAATTTCAGGACAGCATTCAGCAGTTCATTTGCATTATCGGTAAGTTGTGTGTTATCAAAACTTACTTTTCCGACAGCAGAATGAATAATACCGAATTTATCTACCTTAAAATCAATTTTACCGGCTTTAGCTGCTTTCACAGCATTGCCAACTTCCATGGTAACAGTACCGGTCTTAGGATTTGGCATCAAACCCCTTGGCCCCAGAATCCTGCCGAGCTGACCTACTTTAGGCATCACGCTGGGCATGGTAATTACAACATCTACATCGGTCCATCCTCCTTTGATCTTCTGAACGTATTCGTCAAGACCAACGAAATCAGCGCCGGCTGCTTTGGCTTCCTCCTCTTTATCCGGTGTACATAACACAAGCACTTTCACCTCTTTACCAGTACCGTGAGGCAGGGTAACAGAGCCTCTTACCATTTGGTTGGCTTTACGAGGGTCAACGCCGAGACGTACACTAAGATCTACCGAAGCATCAAATTTAGTATAAGTAATACTTTTTACTAAATCGACAGCTTCTGCTAAGGAGTACTCTTTATTATTTTCGAATTTGGCCAAAGCTTCTTTGTATTTTTTTGACAATTTTGCCATATTCTCCTCCTGTTAACAGATTTTTAATTTGCGGGGAATTCACCTTTAACAATAACTCCCATACTCCTTGCCGTACCGGCAACCATGTGCATAGCCGATTCAACAGTGAAAGCATTTAAATCTTTCATCTTTGCTTCGGCAATAGTCTTCACCTGATCCCAAGTGATACTGGCTACTTTAACACGGTTAGGTTCAGCAGAACCTTTTTTCAGCTTTGCAGCTTCCATGATTTGCACGGCAACCGGAGGTGTCTTTACGATGAAATCAAAAGATTTATCTTTATAAACAGTAATGATAACAGGGATGACCTTACCGGCCTGATCCTGTGTACGCACATTAAACTGTTTACAGAACTCCATGATATTCACCCCTTTGGCACCTAAAGCCGGTCCAACGGGAGGGGATGGGTTTGCAGCACCGCCTCTAATCTGTAGTTTAATTAATCCAATTACTTCTTTTGCCATTTTAAACCCATTGTTTAAAATACGTTAACAACTATTCTTTTTCCACCTGCATAAATCCGAGTTCGAGTGGAGTTTTTCGACCGAAGATTTTTACCATCACTTTCAGCCTTTTCTTCTCCTCATTAATTTCCTCGATTACGCCACTAAAACTGTTGAATGGCCCGTCTGTAACAGTAACGGTTTCACCCACAATAAACGGAATATTTACCTCTTCACCCTGTTCTGCCAGCTCATCAACTTTTCCAAGTATGCGTTTCACTTCGGCAGGACGAATGGGGTCGGCTTCGCCACGAGTACCAAGAAATCCAAGTACATCGGGGATATTCCGGATGATGTGAGGAATTTCGCCGGTAAGTTCAGCTTCTACCAAAACATATCCGGGAAAATAGTTCCGCTCTTTGCTGATCTTTTTTCCCTTACGTATTTGGTAAACTTTCTCTGTGGGGATGAGAACCTGTGAAATATAATCCTCAATAGCGAGACGTTTAATTTCACTTTCAAGGCGTTCTTTTACCTTTTTCTCTTTACCACTGATGGCTCTGACAACATACCATTTTTTACCGGAATTTTCATTCATCTTACAGCCTGGTTCTGATTAGTCATTAACAAGTTAAAAATATATTTAATTCGAACAGTACGCTTCAACGCATTAGAAAAGGCCGTAAAACCTCTCCAAAATTGTTGAGAATGAGACATCCATCAAATAGACCACTATGGCTATTAAAAGGGAAGCAACGGATACCACAATTGCACTATTCTGCAGCTCACTCCATGTAGGCCAGGACACTTTATGCATCCATTCGTTATTAACTTCTTTCAGGTAGCTAACAATATTAAATTTTGCCATTTTTCTATAATTTTGCACGGGTGGTAGGAATCGAACCCACAACCAATGGTTTTGGAGACCACTACTCTACCAATTGAGCTACACCCGTATTCAACACTCTAACAGTCAAAAGGCATCCCGATTTTTCATCAGGATACCTCTTTAACCATATAATTTTTAAATTCGATTAGTCATCGATAATTTCAGTTACCTGACCAGCTCCAACCGTACGCCCGCCTTCGCGAATAGCGAAACGCAAACCTTTGTTCATAGCAATATCCGAAATCAGCTTAACTTCAATGGTGAGGTTATCGCCGGGCATCACCATTTCAACACCATCGGGAAGAAAAACCTCGCCGGTAACGTCGGTTGTTCTGAAGTAGAACTGAGGACGATATTTATTGTGGAAAGGTGTATGACGACCCCCCTCTTCTTTTTTCAGGATATATACTTCGGCTTTGAAATGGTTATAAGGAGTAACGGTACCCGGCGCTGAAATAACCATCCCCCTTTTTATTTTGTCTTTGTCAATACCACGCAACAGCAATCCTGCATTGTCGCCGGCCATACCTTCGTCAAGAATTTTACGGAACATTTCCACACCGGTAACAACCGATTTCATTTTTTCGGCGCCCATACCAATAATTTCAACAGGATCGCCTGTATGAACAACACCGGTTTCGATTCTACCTGTAGCAACCGTACCGCGACCGGTAATGGAGAATACATCTTCAACAGGCATCAGGAAGGGTTTGTGCTCGTCACGAACAGGCAACGGAATCCATGTATCACAGGCGTCCATTAATTCAAAGATTTTTTCGCGCCATTTTTCCTCACCATTCAAAGCGCCAAGAGCGGAACCTTGAATAATAGGAGTGTTGTCACCATCGAAACCATAAAAACTCAATAAATCACGAATCTCCATTTCAACAATTTCGAGCAATTCCTCATCGTCAACCAGGTCCACCTTATTCATAAAAACAACAATACGGGGGACACCAACCTGACGAGCTAACAGGATGTGCTCGCGGGTTTGCGGCATAGGGCCGTCAGTGGCAGCAACAACCAAAATAGCGCCATCCATTTGAGCAGCGCCCGTAACCATGTTTTTTACGTAGTCAGCATGACCCGGACAGTCAACATGAGCATAGTGACGGTTTTCCGTCTGATACTCAACGTGAGCAGTGTTAATAGTAATACCCCTTTCTTTTTCTTCCGGAGCATTGTCAATGGATTCGAATGACTTAAACTCTGCCAAACCTTTATCATGAAGTGTAAGCGTAATGGCAGCCGTTAAAGTGGTTTTCCCATGGTCAACGTGACCAATAGTCCCAATATTTACGTGCGGTTTGGAACGATTAAATTTTTCTTTAGCCATATTAAAAATGTTAAAAAATTAATGTTTGTTATATTACTTTATTTCTAATTCATCAAACCAGAGCCGAGGACGAGAATTGAACTCGTGACCCCTTCCTTACCAAGGAAGTGCTCTACCCCTGAGCTACCCCGGCAACCCCAGAGCGGGAAACCGGGCTCGAACCGGCCACCTACAGCTTGGAAGGCTGTCGCTCTACCAGATGAGCTACTCCCGCATTTCAAGTTTAAAGTTTAAAGTTTAAAGTAAAAAGTTTAAAGTCGGATTGAATCGTTTTTTACTTTAGCCTTTAGCCTTTTAACTTTCGCTTTTTAACTTTAGCCTTTTACTTCTTCTGCCCTTGTGGGGGGAGGAGGATTCGAACCTCCGAAGGCTAAGCCAACAGATTTACAGTCTGCCCCGTTTGACCGCTTCGGTATCCCCCCGTTTTTAAGTATTCAACATATTTATGAACTGAGCCAGCAGAGGGATTCGAACCCCCGACCGGCTGATTACAAATCAGCTGCTCTGGCCAACTGAGCTATGCTGGCAATTTATTTCAATGCCTTTCCCAGTTTGTTTACTTTATTAGCAGTACTTTCAGAACTTTTTACAAAAAAACAGACCTCTTTTCAAAAAGGTCTGCAAAAATAGAATGTTTAGTTGAAATTACCAAACTATTTTTTTAAAAACTTTAGAATTTATTTCTTAAACCGTTCTTTGTACTTTTCAACCTGTTTTTTCAAGGCATCGATTGCTTGGTTAGCAGCCTCTTCAAAAGATTTACTCTGCTTCCTGGCAAACAATTCTTCCCCTTTGAGGACAAGGCGGATCTCAGCAATTTTGTTTTTACGGGTTTCATTATTATCCAACTTCAGTACAACATCTGAATCCAAAATCTGTTCATGAAATCCAAAAAGCTTTTGAAGCTTTTTTTCAATAAAGTTTTCAAGCTTCTGATCGGCTTTGAAACGTACCGATTTAATGTTAACGTTCATATTAACCTCCTTTTTTTAAATGAGCCCTGGGATGGGCTTGAGAATATATTGATTTTAACTGTTCTATGCTGGTATGGGTGTATATCTGAGTAGCGGAAAGATCGGCATGACCAAGCATATCTTTAATGGCATTCAGCGATGCACCATTATTCAAAAGATGTGTGGCAAAAGTATGCCTGAGTACATGCGGGCTCTTCCTCGTAGCGGTATAACCGGTTAAAGCTGCATGCACAATACGGTAAATAAGTTTGGGATAGGCCTTTGCTCCTTTGTTGGTGACAATCAGTGAGTCGCCGGTCATTGGAAATTTTTCCTCTTTTACTTTTAAATACGCCTGAATCTCATCCCTCATCTTTTCAGAAAACGGAATAATACGTTCTTTATTTCTTTTCCCCAGCACTTTTAATCTGTTGCCGGGAAAATCAATCGAAGCTATTTTTAAAGTAATCAATTCATTGAGGCGAATGCCCGTTGCATACAAAATTAAAATTACCATACGGTTACGAAGTGCTGCAAAATCATTACCCGGAAGCATCTCTCTTAATAAGGAATGCATCTTATCCTGATCCACATAAACCGGCAGGGGTTTTCCCTGTTTCAGGCTGTGAATATTTTGCATGGGATTTTTCTGAATAATACCAAGTTTAAGAAGATATTTGTAATAGGCTTTGAGGGAGCTTATTTTCCGGTTGATGCTGCCGGGTGAAAATTTATCATCCATCAGGTGGACTATCCATGACCGGATCATGTCCATGTCGGCATACCCGGGATTCTCCAATTCATACAATTCTTTCAAAAAAGCACAGAAACTATTCAAATCCTTTTGATAGGCAAGGATGGTGTGAGGGGAACTCCGTTTTTCAGTTTGCAGGTATCTAATAAATTGATTTACGCTCATATATAAAAGAAAAAACTTTGACTCAAAGATAACAAATCTTTTAAGTGAATCAAAGTTTTTTCTAAAGAAAATCCTTAAAAAAGCTTAATTAACCTTGTTCGACCTGACGGAGATGCTGAATATAAATGGCTTTCAGCTTTTGTTCTCTTCTCCTTACGGAAGGTTTGGTATAGCGTTGACCATCACGCAGGGCACGCATAGCACCCGTTTTTTCAAACTTACGTTTGAAGCGCTTTAAAGCTCTGTCGATGTTTTCGCCTTCTTTTACAGGAATAATAATCATTTTATGTACCTACTTTCTTTTTAGTTAATAATAAAATAAATGATTACGAACGGCAAAAGTATAAAAATTTTGAATTGTCCGGTAAAAAAATCTTTGTTAAAAGGAAAATTTGCCTTTTTTTGGCGACCTCCCCGTTAGCTTGCACGGGC
>CAZRAW010000072.1:0-11003 GCA_964598065.1 uncultured Lentimicrobiaceae bacterium | reverse complement strand
TGTGAAATAATGGCTTTGCTATTTCACAGGGTAAACTGTGGCTATTCGCAACTTTAGCGTCTTGAAAAAGCACAAAATTACTGCGCCGATTCCAGATACGTTATTTCATAATAGACCCTAAGGATACACCGGTTGTGAATAGCTTTGCTTACGAGATTGTTAATATTTTTTAGGAGTTTGCGAACCTCCTGCGTCGGTTTCGATTTGTCCCCGAAGACTTTCGGGGTTGAAATATTGAACACAGCCAATACAAACACAAAAAGCCCGACGAGAGCCGGGCTTTTATTTATAGATGGAGACAAATTATGCGTTTTGTTTCCTGATCAAATTCAGTGCACTGCCTGCTTTGAACCATTCTATCTGATTTTCGTTGTAAGAATGGTTGGCTGTGATTTCGTCGGTGGTGCCATCGGCATGATGGATGACTATGGTGAAGTCTTTGCCGGGAACAAAGTCTGCCATGCCTTTTACATCAAAGGTGTCGTCCTCCCGGATTTTATCGTAATCGGTTTTGTCTGCAAAAGTTAATGCCAAAACGCCCTGCTTTTTCAGGTTGGTTTCGTGGATACGGGCAAAGGAGCGTACTAAAACGGCCTTTACGCCGAGGAAGCGAGGTTCCATGGCGGCATGCTCACGTGAGGAGCCTTCGCCGTAGTTTTCGTCTCCAATGATAATGGAACCTGCGCCGGCATCACGGTAATGCCGTGCTGCTTCCGGAACAGCTTTGTATTGACCATCGAGCTGGTCTTTTACCGCGTTTGTTTTTTCGTTGAAATAGTTCACGCCACCGATAAGCATATTTTGGGAGATGTTCTCCAAATGACCGCGGAAGCGCAGCCACGGGCCGGCCATAGAGATGTGGTCGGTAGTACATTTTCCTTTGGCTTTTATCAGCAGATGTAATCCTTCAAAATCTTTGCCATCCCATTCGGAGAAAGGCGTTAGCAGTTGCAGACGTTTTGATTCGGGGCTGACTTTAATTTCGATTTTATTACCATCTTCGGCAGGAGCCTGGTAACCGGGATCGTCCACTTCAAATCCTTTGGGCGGGAAAACCATACCTTCGGGAATCTCCAGTTTTACTTTTTCGCCATCGTCATTTACAAGATAGTCGGTAAGCGGGTCAAAATCAAGACGACCTGCCAGCGCATAGCACATTACCATTTCGGGGGAAGTTACAAAAGCGTACGTGTTGGGGCTACCATCGTTACGTTTGGCAAAGTTACGGTTGAAAGAGGTTACAATGGAGTTGCGGTGACCGTCTTTTATACTTTCGCGATCCCACTGTCCGATGCATGGTCCGCAGGCGTTGGCGAGAACGGTAGCGCCAATTTTTTCAAATTCGGCAATAAGTCCATCGCGTTCGATGGTAAAACGTACCTGTTCGGAGCCGGGGGTTACGAGCAATTCGGCTTTTGCCGTAAGTTTTTTCTCCACAGCCTGCCGTGCAATGTTGGCAGCACGGGTAATGTCTTCGTAGGACGAGTTGGTACAGGAACCAATCAGTCCGGCTTCCATGTTTAGCGGCCAGTCGTTTTCCTTAGCAGTTTCGGCCATTCTGGAAACGGGCGTACGCAGGTCGGGAGTGAACGGGCCGTTCAAAGCGGGTTGCAGTTCAGAAAGGTCTATTTCAATCACCTGATCGAAATATTTTTCCGGTTGGGCATAAACTTCTTCATCACCGGTAAGGTAGCTGCTCATTTTTTCAGCCAGTTCAGCCACATCCGCACGGCCGGTCTGGCGCAGGTATTCGGCGGTATTTTCATCAAATCCGAAGGTGGAGGTTGTAGCGCCGATTTCAGCGCCCATGTTGCAAATTGTAGCGCGACCGGTAGCAGATATGGTGCGGGCACCTTCGCCGAAATATTCAACAATAGCATCGGTACCCCCTTTTACGGTAAGGATATCTGCCACACGCAGGATGACATCTTTAGGCGCCAGCCATCCGCTAAGTTTTCCGGTGAGCTTAATACCGATAAGTTTTGGAAATTTCAGTTCCCATGGTGTGTCGGCCATCACATCCACGGCATCGGCGCCACCCACACCAATGGCCACCATTCCCAGCCCGCCGGCGTTGGGTGTGTGCGAATCGGTTCCAATCATCATGCCGCCGGGAAAAGCATAATTTTCGAGTACTACCTGGTGGATGATGCCGGCACCCGGTTTCCAGAAACCGATGCCGTATTTATTAGAAACTGTGGAAAGGAAATCATAAACTTCCTGGTTTGTATAGATGGCTCTGTCGAGGTCTTTGTCAGCGCCTTCTTTGGCTTGGATCAGGTGGTCGCAATGAACGCTGGAAGGAACGGCGGTTTTATTTTTGCCGGCCTGCATAAATTGTAAGAGCGCCATTTGTGCTGTGGCATCCTGCATAGCCACACGGTCGGGACGGAAATCCACATAAGATTCGCCACGTGTATAAGTCTGTTTGGCAATGCCTTCGTCGAGGTGTGCATAAAGGATTTTTTCGGCGAGAGTCATGGGGCGGGCCAACAACTTTTTGGCTGCCTCCACACGTTCCGGGAAACGGGCGTAAAGAGCTTTTATCATTTCAATATCGAAAGCCATAATGTATTTATTTAAAGTTTAAAATCAGTTTTTATATCTCCAGGCTGCTTTCACAGCTGATTGCAAAAATAGGAAAATAGCAGTAAAGATAACCAGACCACGGAGCGGTTTTTCTAATTCAAATTCTTTCTAACCTGATGGTTTATTCGATAAGGCCGCGGCCGGTTTTTTTGATTGTACCTTCTGCTTTGAATTCCCCGATGAGCTTGTCGAGAACTCCGTTGATAAAGGTTTTGCTTTTTGGTGTGCTGAAATATTTGGCCAGTTCAATGTATTCGTTGAGGGTTACTTTTATGGGAATGGTTTCCATTTCTTTCAGCTCCACAATGGCCATTTTTAACAGAATAACATCCAACATAGGAATACGTTCATAGTCCCAGCTTTTTGACTTAGCCCGAATAATCCGGCTGTTTTCTTCATCAGTCAAAATTACTTTGCGGAAAAGTTTTTGTACGAATATTTTATCATCGTTCACTTTTTGTCCTGAAGTGGAATAAATTTCGGGAAGTGAGGCCCCGGAGTTAAATTTTGAAGATATCCAATCGAAAAATTTTATCAATAGTACTACTTCCAGATCATAACCTTCTGAAAAATAGACGTTTTTTTCCTCGTAATAAGATTTTAAAAGATCGAAATCCGTCATAAGCCGGTCCACCACTTTTATGAGAAACTTTTTGTCTTCTTCGAGTGATGTGTGGTTATGGGCCAGATATTCCTTGTAAAAATCGGCATCCCGCAAGAGTTTGTAAAATTTAAGAACCATATCCTGCTCCTGTTTCCAGTTGACTTTAAAAAGTGCAACCTTTTTCTGAAAATCTTTGTTTTCTTCAAGAAGCTTTAAAGCCTGATTTCGAACAAATTTTTTGTTAGGGTTCAGGTCATCTTCCGTGGGGAAATATTTCTTTTTGTTAAGCTCCATGCGTGTCAGGGCAAAATCTTTTACTTCCAACAAAAACGAAAGCTGGTAGATAAAAAGTTCATATAACTTATCGATACTTTGGAATAACTGTTTTTCGCCTGAAGGAAGGTCGGTATTACTACCTGAATACCATGAGTATAATGCCTGTAAGACTTTAATTCGGAGGTGTCTGCGGTATAACATACTTACTGTAATATTTTATGAACGCTATTTTGGCGGCAAATTTAGAAATAATTCATTTGCCGGCCACGCTTTTTTTCATGACTAAAAATTCTAATGACGTATTTGAGTAGTTTTTAAGATTCAGATGTTATTTCCCGGTGGTGCCACACTAATTGTAAATCCGTTGGAGAGGGGAAGTTAAAAGGGTCAGGCAATGGTCAGACGATAGTCAGGCAATAGTCAAACAGTTGTCATACGGTTGTCATACAGTGGTCAAGCAATTGTTACTTATCATTTGTCAACGCTATTCAGGCATCAACATCTTTTATCTTGTTTCTTTTATCTTATTATTTATCAGGTAGTTGCAGCAGGGATAGAAGCGACAGCTCCCACCGGCGAAAGAGGATGTGGAGCAGGCAGGCAGAAGCGACCTTCGGAAGCTCTCAGACTGCCGTAGCGGAACACCTCTTTTGCCGGCGGGACTATAGCGGATAGCCCGGCCGCTGCCCAAAAGAACATCCTTCACAAGAGATTCCCCTGCCTTCCTGTTTTGATCCGGGCGCTTTGCCGGCAGTTTATTATCTTTGCCGACAAAACAAATAAACTGTGGAAATTTTAGAGAAGCTGGAGGCCATTAAGAACCGTTGGGAGGAGATTGCCGAGCAAATGAGCGACCCGGCTGCGATGGCGGATATGAAGCATTTTGTGAAGCTTAACAAGGATTATAAAGAGCTGGAGCCGGTGGCTCGGGCATATAAAACGTATAAAAATCTGCTGGGGAACATCGAAAATGCGAGGGAGATTCTGAAGAATGAAAAAGACCCTGAATTTCGGGAAATGGCCAAAGAGGAGCTGGAAGAACTTCAACCGAAGCTGAAAGAAATGGAGGAGCAAATCAGGCTGTTGCTGATTCCCAAAGACCCGCAGGATAGTAAAAATGCGGTGATGGAAATCAGAGCGGGCACGGGCGGCGATGAGGCTTCCATTTTTGCCGGCGACTTGTTCCGGATGTATCAGAAATATTGCGAAACCAAAGGTTGGAATGTGGATGTTGTGGAGCTGAACGAGGGAACTGCCGGCGGTTTTAAAGCGATTGTATTTAATGTGACAGGCAGTGGGGCTTACGGTACGCTGAAATTTGAGTCGGGGGTGCACCGCGTGCAGCGCGTTCCGAAAACGGAAACGCAGGGACGTATTCATACTTCGGCAGCTTCGGTGGTGGTACTTCCGGAAGCGGATGAATTTGATGTGGAATTACACGATAAAGATATCCGAAAGGATACTTACTGTTCTTCCGGGCCGGGCGGACAGTCGGTGAATACGACCTATTCCGCCATCCGTCTCACGCATATCCCGTCGGGCATTGTGGTTACCTGTCAGGATGAGAAATCGCAGATTAAAAACCTCGCCAAAGCCATGAAAGTATTACGTACCCGTCTTTACGAAAAGGAATACAACAAATATCTGGAAGAGATGTCCTCCAAACGGAAAACCATGGTTTCCACCGGCGACCGTTCTGCAAAAATCAGGACTTACAACTGGCCGCAGGGCAGGGTTACCGACCATCGTATTGGCCTGACACTCTATAATCTGCAGCCGATTATTGACGGCGATATACAGGAATTGATTGATAAACTGCAGATGGCGGAAAATGCCGAGCGGTTGAAAGAAGAATTTGAATAACGTCATCCGGGAAAGGCAAATATCAAATCATAAAAGACAAATAAACACAATGTCTAAATATTGAATGACAAAACCGGCGGCGGCTCGTTTTGAATTTTTTTTCGGGTTTGAGATTTATTTGTGATTTGGTTATTGTAATTTGCGTTTTTTTTGGCAAAAAAAGTATAAATTTAAGGTACGAAACGAAATGACTTACCGGGAACTTTTCGGACATATCCGGAAAAAGAAATCCTTCCTGTGCGTCGGGCTGGATACCGACATGGATAGAATTCCAAAACATTTGCTTTCGGAAGACGACCCTGTTTTTGCTTTTAACCGTGCTATTGTGGACGCTACGCTGCCATTTGCAGTTGCTTACAAGCCAAATCTGGCTTTTTATGAGGTTTTGGGCGCTGTGGGCTGGGAAAGCCTGAAAAAGACGGTGAATTACATTCGGTCGAAAAGCCCTGAAATATTTTTGATAGCCGATGCCAAGCGCGGCGACATCGGCAATACTTCCAAGATGTATGCCCGTACTTTTTTTGAACAACTTGATGTGGATGCCGTAACGCTTTCGCCATATATGGGACAGGATACGGTGATGCCTTTTTTGAATTTTAAAGATAAATGGGCTGTTTTACTTGCGTTGACATCCAATCCGTCTGCTGCTGATTTTCAGTATTTTGAAGATAAGAGCGGCCGGAAGTTATACGAAAAAGTATTGGAAACGTCCCGCTACTGGGGAACGAGCGACCAGCTTATGTATGTTGTAGGAGCCACGCGGGCGCAGGAGCTGGCGAAGGTGCGTAAACTGGTGCCGGACAATTTTCTGCTGGTTCCGGGTGTGGGTGCACAGGGCGGTAGCCTGGAGGAGGTGGCTCGTTATGGCATGAATGACCATTGCGGACTGTTAGTCAACTCGTCGCGGGGAATTTTGTATGCTTCTGAGGGAAAAGATTTTGCCGATAAAGCCGGTGAAAAAGCACGGGCTTTACAACAACAAATGGAACGTATACTCCAAAGCAACGGGTTGCTGTAAAAAGAATCAACTACGTTGAAATTGCCATTACCGAATAAATTTTTTTACCGGTTAATCGCTGCTATAAGTGATGCGGGAGGAGGGGAGTGTCTTATTTTGAGCTTCCGGCATCAGGCTTTATCAGTTTTTCAATTAATTTCAGCAGCTCTTCCTGAGGAAGTGATTTGGAGATTGCGCCATCACATCCGGCTTCTTTGGCCACTTTGCCATCATCGGGAAGCGGCTGGAACGATTGGGCAATAATGACAACATCTTTATTGAAGGTTCTGATTTTCATAACGGTGTCCAATCCGCTTGCATCCGGCAGGTTTATATCCATTAATATTAAATCAATGTCCGGATGATTCCGGCAAATTTTAATGGCTTTTGCTCCGGTTTTTGCATGTAAAATTTCTTCTGCCACTTCCTGCAATATAATATTAACAAAAGAGGCCGGTGAGTATTCCCTGTCAACAACCAATATTTTAAGCTTTTTATTTGCTAACCCATAATGTTTCTTTTTGTATTTATCTACTTCAACTCCCTTAGAGACAAAGGGAACGGTAAAATAAAATTGTGAACCGGCTCCTTCTTTGGATTCAACCCAAATTTTACCTCCCAGCATTTCCACAAAAGCTTTGGATATGGATAAGCCCAGCCCGTTGCCTTCGTAAACTTTTGTGGCCATTAAATCAGCTTGTACAAAATAGTCGAAAATGGCTTCCTGTTTGTCTTTTGAGATTCCTATACCGGTGTCTTTTACATAAAACAGAAAATCATTAGCCTGTGTTGAATATCCCAGCTCTATACTTCCGGTGTGTGTATATTTAACGGCGTTTTTTATTAGATAAGACAGTATCTTTAATAACTTTTCCTTATCGGTGGTCAGCGTTCTCCCCCGGTTTGATGGATAATGCTTTATCATCTGTAATCCTTTTTTTTCTGCTTCCGGTTTGAACAAAGCGAAAACGGAGTTTAACAGTTCCTCTATATTAATTTCGAAAAAAGAAAGTTTGATAAGGCCCGATTCAATCATCGATATTTCCATTAAGCTGTGAACGGTATTCAACATGCGTTTACTGCTTTTCCGGATCATATCAACGTACTCTTGTTGTTCCTGTGGCGTAAAACGAGGTTCTTTTAACAAATCGCAAAAACCAAGAATAGCATTCATGGGCGTACGGATTTCGTGACTCATGTTGCGTAAAAAAGCGGATTTCAGGCGGTTGCTTTTTTCTGCCTCCTCCTTGGCTATATTTAATTCAATATTGGTTTGCTCCAGTTCCTGATAATTTTCCGTTAACTCTTTGTTGAGTCTTTTGTAATTTTCATTTAAAGCGGTATATTCAACAACTTGTTGCTTAAGCTTCAGCTCAATTTCTTTTTGGTAGGTAATGTCGATAACATAAACTGCCAGCCCGGTGATGTTATTTTCTTCATCATAAACCGGACTGTAGCGGTTTTCGTAAAATGTTCGCTTCAACTTTTCATCACCATATTGCTCATGCAAAACAATGCTTTTGCCGTTTAAAGCCCGGTCGAAATTAATTTTGGCTTTTTCCCTGTCGGTATCATCTTTTATATAACCGAGCATGTTATCTCCCACTTTAATATCAACACCCCATATTTCTTTCATGGTCTTTTTATGGGATATGGTAAAGTCGAGATAGCAATAGTGTTTATCCAAAGCAAAGACTATAATTCCCTGAGGGCTTTCGAGAATAGCATTTTTTAGCAGAGAAAGTTTTTTAAATTTCTCCTTGTTCTGCTCTATTTCATCGATGAGGCTTCGCAAATGATTTTTACTTTTACGAAGCTCTTCTTCAGCCTGTTTCCGTTTGGTGATATCATCATACACAGCCACAATTTCTCCCGTATCCAGCTTAAAAACATGGTTTTCACGCCAACCGGATATTCTGTTGTCTTTGTAAAATGAGATTGGGAAATATTCAGGTTTCCCCGTCTTCCAAACTTTTTGAAACACCTCAAAAAGTCCAAACTTTTTTATACCGGGAAATGCTTCAAGAACATTTTTACCCATCAACTGGTTACGATTGACCTTTTCAATCTTTTCTCCCGCCGGGTTTATATCTGTAAAGATAAAGTCTTCGCCATTATTTCTCACTTCATAAATGGCTACTCCACTTTGCATGGATTGAAAAAGACCTCTATATATTTCTTTGCTTTTGTTTAATGCACTTTCGATTTGTCTATCCTTCGTAATCTCATGGCTAATGGCTGAAACGCCTGCAATTTTATTATCCACTATCATGGGATACAGTTGCACTTTAAAATAGTGAGATTCATTATTAATAATTTCGGAAGATTCAAAAATCAGCTTTTTGCCTTTTAAAACGGCATCGTATTTTGATTTCCAGAAAGTTTGTAACCCGGAATCGGGGATGTCAAGGGCATTCATGTCTTTTTTAATGTCGGTTCCATATACGGCATGGTGAATGTTAGCATAAAGGTCATTAAAAATCACATAGCGTAAATCTTTGTCGAGAAACCAAACAGAAGCTTCATGGTTATTGATTAAATTTTTCATATTTGTCTCCGATTGCTCGGTTTCCGTAACTTTTTTCTTTAATCCCTCACGTTCTTTGTTCATTATATCGTTATTAAAAAGGAGCCCGACCCAAAGAACAATTTCATTAGATTAGCTCGTATTTTTCAAGTTGTCTTTTCCCTTTATTATTTAAGAAATAATAAATTACAAATTTCAAAGCTAAGAAAATTATTTACAAAACCCGGTTATTACTTTCATTTGTTTTGCACTTAGTCTTGTTATACCTGGCTTTAGGGCCGGGAGGCTGTATTTTTTCGAAGAATTACCTCTCTTTTCCTTACCGGAGATGGAATGGAAGAATAATAAAGATATGGCAGAGGTTTTTCACTTTTTATATTGCAGATATTTTATACTTTTGCGCTGCTAATTTATCAGGAGTCTTGTTCACAAAAGTTGTGGGTTTTCCGTACATTTCAAAAAAGGGCAAGTGATGGTTCACCTCCTGATTTATAGTTTTTTGGTCCAGTAGCTCAGTTGGATAGAGCAGCAGCCTTCTAAGCTGCGGGTCGTGGGTTCGAATCCCGCCTGGATCACGGATAAGAGCGGAAGGGATCATGCAATAATCCCGCCTGGATCGCAAATTGCAAAGAGACTTAATTGTTGATTAGCTCTCTTTTCTTGTTTATAGCATTATATGTCAGTTATATATGGTGTCATTAGTAAATAATAGTCATTTTTTACAATTGTCCACTTTAGTATATTTTGTTATAAATCGCCCTACTTTTGTTTTTGCCTGATTACCCACTTTTAAAAAGTTTATGATACGTTTGTCCTGGCCACGGGTTCAATTCCCGGCTCTCTTTGCTGTTTTATTCGTAATTTTGGCAACGTAAAAATCATTTGTTCCTTAATTCATTTTATTGTGCTATTATGTTGAAAACCAATGAATTTATGTCATGCCCTGCGACGAATTATTATGGCAAGGCTCCCCGTGGAAATAGTTTTGCCCGTGAAATAAACAAAAAGCCCACTCCGAGAGTTGATAAAATCCGTAACCTGTATTTCGATACGAAGTCATCGGCCTCCATGGAGTTCCCTTATTGGTACACCCGTAGATGGGACGAGCTGGAAGGGGAGGTGCCGGTGGTGCGAAGGGCTGAAGCGCTGAGAGCGGGTTTCGAACATCTTACGCCCACCATTTATCCCGGAGAGTTGCTGGCGATGGGAAAGGCAAACTACATGAGAGGTTCTTACCCGATGCCCTGGCTTTCGGAGGCCTTTTTTCTTGCTAAAGAAGATGAAATGTACCGCGAAGCCATGGAAGCCGGCAAAGTGAGCGCCGATGAAGTAACTACTATGGGGCAGGGTGGCGGCAATGTTACCCAAAGTGTGGGCAGTGTGATGTCGATTGCCGGAAAATTCGGTATGCGAAAGGAAGAGATGCCCATGCTGCTTAAAGTGGCCAAAAAATGGCACAACAAATCGGTGGACGATGTGGGACATAAATACGAACAGATGGTTCCCGGATACAATACCAAAGAGGAAATTATGCGGGCGGTCATCTGTATGTTCGATTCAGGTTACACTTTGCCGCAAGGTCGCGAAGTCATCAATTACTACTATCCGTTACAATACGGAATCGATGGAATTATCAATATTTGTAAAGAAAAGCTGGACAACTCTGCCGGTTTCCCGGATATGGATAGGATTTATTTTTATAAATCGGTGGAAACGGTGATGCAGGGTCTTCAAAAGTGGGTTCAAAACTATGCCGGTGAAGCCCGGTTTATGGCCGGTCTCGAAAAAGATGAAAATCAGCGGAAGGAATATCTTGCCATCGCCGAAAGGCTCGACTGGCTGTCGGAAAACAGTCCCCGTGATTTTCATGATGCGCTGCAGCTGACCTGGATTTTTCACCTCGCTGTTTTAAATGAGGATGCTATTTCGGGGTTGTCGCCAGGCAGGCTGGGACAAATACTGTATCCTTACTGGAAAAAAGATATGGACGAGGGTAAAATTGACAATGCCAGTACCCTCGAACTGCTCGAATGTATGCGCATGAAGTTTACCGAAATAGATTGTTTTGCTTCCATGGGCGTTGTGGGCGGTGTCCTTAGGTACTGTTACGAATTAATATGACTGCTATTGAGGAAAAATTGTATAAT
>CAZRAW010000071.1:0-11062 GCA_964598065.1 uncultured Lentimicrobiaceae bacterium | reverse complement strand
CTTCCGGATCAAATTTCCGTAGTTTTTCAGTAAGCTCTTCCACGGCTTTCCAGTCGTTTTGTTTTCGTTGCAACAATCCCAGCCCCCGTGCGGTATCTCCCGAATGGACATCTAACGGAATCATAAGTGCTGCCGGAGGAATTCCTTTCCAAAGCCCGAAATCCACACCTTTGTCATCCCGGCGTGCCATCCAGCGCAAAAACATGTTAATACGTTTTGCCGCAGAACCTTTCGCAGGCGCTGCCAAATGCTTTTCCGACCGGACGAGATGCGTCGTTTCCAACAACTCGCGGCGTAAGCCCGTTATCAACTCCTTTATCTCTCCGGTTTCCCTGAAATAGCTTTGGCAAACGCTTTCGAGGCCTCCTTTCTCAAGATATAAACGCCGGAGCGCTTCTATCAGAAACAACAAATCTGAACTGTTAAAAGTGCGGTAAACAAAACCAGTGAGTCGTTTTAAATCCTGATCATGTGCCTGAATGATAAATTCATACGGGGCGTTGTCCATGCGCTGCATAAGTTTTCGGGCAGCTTTCAGGATGGCGGGCCTTCTGCCCCAGGAAATAATGGCGGTGAGGAAACCGGAAACTTCAATGTCCTCTTTTTGTGAAAAACGGTGCGGAATGCTGATGGGATCCTCTGCAATGAATGCCGTGCGATTGTATTCGGTTGTTTTATTTTCCAGAAATTGTTTTACGTCCAAGGTTCCAAATTTGAAATGAATAAAGTTGTTTAAAATTAAAGCGTAGATATGCCTTGCAATTTACATTAAAAACGGTTTTATGAAACAGCTTTCCCTTTAACCCGAAACATTCTGAGGCTTATTCTTATGAGCCGGAGAATTTATTACTTTTGCCATCCAAAATTAAAAGCATTATGTTTGAAGGATTAAGCGATAGATTGGACCACTCTTTTAAGATTTTAAAAGGGCAGGGTCGGATTACCGAAATCAATGTGGCTGAGTCGGTTAAAGAGATTCGTAAAGCGCTGATTGAAGCTGATGTCAGTTACAAAATTGCCAAGCAGTTTACCTCTGACGTAAAAGAAAAAGCTTTGGGTCAGAATGTGCTTACCGCTGTAAAGCCGGGAGAACTCATGGTGAAGATTGTTCACGATGAACTGGCCGGCCTTATGGGTGGCGAACAGGTGGATATCAATATTAAAGGAAGTCCGGCCGTGATCCTTATTGCGGGTCTGCAGGGTTCGGGGAAAACGACTTTCTCGGCAAAACTTGCCAATTATCTCAAAAACAAAAAAAGCAAACAGGTTTTGCTGGTGGCAGGCGACGTGTATCGTCCTGCAGCTATTGAGCAGTTGAAAGTGCTTGGTGGCCAGGTGGATGTGGAGGTTTATACCGAAACGGACAATAAAAATCCGGTGAAAATTGCTAAAAATGCTGTTAAATATGCCCGCGACAACAATAAAAATGTGGTCATCGTCGATACCGCCGGCCGTTTGGCCATAGATGCACGGATGATGGAAGAAATTTCCAATATTAAAAAAGCAGTCAAACCACAGGAAACACTTTTTGTTGTGGATGCCATGACCGGACAAGATGCGGTAAATACAGCCAAAACATTTAACGATCGTCTGAATTTTGATGGCGTGGTACTCACCAAATTAGATGGTGATACCCGCGGTGGTGCTGCTCTGACCATCCGTTCGGTGGTAGAAAAGCCCATCAAATTTGTTGGTATCGGCGAGAAAATGGATGCTCTCGACCTTTTCCACCCCAGCCGTATGGCCGACAGAATTCTCGGCATGGGCGACATAGTTACCCTGGTAGAAAAAGCCCAGGAACAGTTCGATGAAGCAGAGGCACGTAAACTGCAAAAGAAAATAGCCAAAAACCAGTTTAACTTTGACGATTTCCTGAAACAAATTCAGCAAATTAAAAAAATGGGTAATATCAAAGATTTGATGGCTATGATTCCCGGCATGGGAAAAGCGATGAAAGATATGGACATCGATGATGATGCGTTTAAAAATATCGAAGCCATTATCCATTCCATGACACCCCAGGAGCGTGATAATCCCCGGTTGCTCAACGGTTCGCGCCGTAAACGAATTGCTACGGGAAGCGGAACAACCATTCAGGAAGTCAACCGTCTGATAAAACAATTCGGAGAAACAAGCAAAATGATGAAAAAAATGACCACCGGCAGAGGCAAAAACATGATGCGCATGATGGGTGGCCAACGTTAATCTATCAACAATAATACAATGGCAAAGAAAAAACAAGCAGTAATTATCGATGGACGTAAGGTAGCAATGGCGTTAAAGGAATCTATTAAAAAAGAGATATCGAAAATGATAGACAATGGCGATGATGGTCCGCATCTTGCTGCCGTATTGGTGGGCAATGACCCTGCCAGCGAAACTTATGTGGCCGGCAAGGAAAAAGCAGCCCAGGCCGTAGGAATGGTCTCTTCCACATATCGCTATCCTGCCGACATTACAGAAAGCGAATTACTGGAGGTAGTTGATTATCTGAATAATGATGACGAGATTGATGGTTACATCGTGCAGCTCCCGTTACCAAAGCATATTGATGAAAACAAAATTATTCATCGGATAAATCCGGCCAAAGATGTGGACGGTTTTACACCTGAAAATGTAGGGAAAATGGTACTCGGGCAACCGGCTTTTCTGTCAGCTACCCCGTACGGCATCATGGAGCTGTTGAAATATTATAAAATTTCCGTTACCGGAAAACACTGTGTGGTACTCGGACGTTCCAATATTGTGGGACGCCCTATGAGTATTTTGCTTTCTCAGAAAAATGATGCGGCCAACGCTACCGTAACCCTTTGCCACAGCGCTACGGAAAACCTCGAAGAGATTATTCGCTCGGCGGATATTTTGGTGGCGGCTATTGGAAAACCGCAGTTTGTGAAAGCCGATATGGTTAAGGATGGGGCTGTGGTAATTGATGTGGGAATTCACCGCCTTAAAGATGCATCCAAAAAATCGGGCTACCGGCTGGTGGGCGATGTGGATTTTGATGAAGTGGTAAAAAAAGTCTCTTATATCTCACCCGTTCCCGGTGGCGTAGGCCCCATGACCATTGCCATGTTGCTGAAAAACACCTTGTTGGCACATAAGAAAGAAATATATTCTTAACCTAACCCGGACGAGCAGGAATGAAAAAATCAGAAGCAGCTCTTTTGGATGGAGGCCGGAAATTGCCGGTTATGGAGGAATTCTACACGCTCCAGGGCGAAGGCTTTAACACGGGCAAAGCAGCATATTTTATACGTATCGGCGGTTGTGATGTGGGCTGTGCCTGGTGCGACAGCAAAGAGTCGTGGAATGCGGAACTTTTTCCGCCCGTTCCGGTAACGGAGGTAGTACAGCGGGCCGTAAAAACTCCGTCCAAAACAGTGGTAGTTACCGGTGGTGAGCCTTCGCTCTATCCGTTAGATATTTTGACACAAGCTTTAAAAGAAAACAACATTACAGCTATGGTAGAGACTTCCGGAGCACATTCGTTGAGTGGAGAATGGGACTGGATTTGTTTTTCGCCAAAGAAAAATTCCCCGCCGCAAAAAGATATTTATTCCCGTGCCCATGAGTTAAAAGTTGTTATTCAAAAAGAGACTGATTTGCAGTGGGCAGAGAAAAATGCGGCTTTGGTTTCTCAGGGATGTTACCTGTTTCTGCAACCCGAATGGAGTGTGGCGTCACAAATCATGGAGATGCTCACCCATTACGTCATGCTGCATCCGCAATGGCGCATTTCGTTGCAGGCACACAAGTATATGAGGATCCCATAAATCAGCTAATAACCAGATACTTTCCGACACAAAAATAATTCCTTATCTTTGACATGAAAATGCATAAGATGATAATCTGAACGGCGAATGAAGATATTGGCTGATTTTTATCAATTTAGCTGATTAATTCACAAATTGATCTATTGCGAAGCCAAACTGCTTTGATTAAAGGCAATGCTCGATTTCCGATTCTCGAAATAGCTAAGGCTATTGCTGCGAGTCGAAAATCTGCGCTCACCTTTACTCTTCGTATTTTGACTTCTCATGACGAAAAACTTATGAATTAATCAGGTTAACAAAAAGAAAAAAAGATGGAACAGGATATCCGGTGGAAACAACGATTTTCCAATTTTGAGAAAGCTTTTTTAAAATTAAAGCAAGCGGTAACAGAACGGCAAACCCCATCAGATCTGGAAAAAGAAGGTATAATACAGCGTTTTGAATTTACCCACGAACTGGCCTGGAAAGTGATGAAAGATTATCTCGAATACGAAGGATATAAAAATATTACCGGCTCGAGAAGCGCCACGCGGGAGGCTTTTAACAAAGGGTTGATAAAAAATGGACAATCGTGGATGGATATGGTTGAAAGCCGCAATAAAACCGTTCACACTTATCAGGAAGATATTTTGACAGAGGAATACAATAAAATTGTCAGGACATACTTCCACTTGTTTGTTGATTTTCTTAATAAAATGAAAACATTGTTATGAGGTTCGGGTTAGAAGAAGAAACCATCCGGAAGATAAATTCGGTATTTGAAGAATTCTCTGTAGTGGAAGAGGTAATCATTTATGGCTCAAGGGCTAAAGGGAATTACAGAGATGGTTCTGACATAGATTTAACCCTAAAAGGTGAAAATATTTCTAATGAAGTTCTTTCAAAAATCAGTTTGGCCATTGATGAATTGAACACACCTTATTTATTTGATATCTCCATATTTGAAAAGCTTCATTCCCCCGATCTCGTTGAACACATTATCCGCGTGGGGAAAATATTTTATGTCAGGCAAAATAAAAAGTCCCGCTAAAACAAAGAAATTGAAAATTAATTTAGACAGGATGTCCTGTGATAAAGTTAAAACATTAAAAAAATATTTCACTTTTCATGATACATCGCCTGTACGAACAGTTATTCTTTTTGTCGGGCTGATACTTTTTATCTCAGGTTTCGGAAACAGGTTACAGGCTCAGCAAAATCCGGATAAGAAAACCATAAAAATTTTCCTGCAGGCACAGGAAGCTTACCAAACCAATAACCTTGCACAAGCGGAAATTTTCCTGAAAAAAGTGCTGAAACGTAATCCTGAATTCGTCAAAGCTTATTTACTCCGGGGAGATATTTATGCTTCGCAACAGAAGCTGAATAATGCCATTGAAAGTTATCGTCAGGCGCTTTCCATCGATTCGGTTTCTTATCCGACTGCCTTTTTTGTGCTGGCCGGATGGCAATACAAAACCGGCAATTATATGGCTTCACTTCATGATATTCAGCATTTTTTACGGTTTGAAAACAAGAATACGCCACTCCACGTGAAGGCAGAAAAGCTATTGAAAAATGCAGATTTTGCCGCAAATGCCGTTGCCCATCCGGAAAAAACAACACTGAAAAGATTAAATAACGGAATCAATTCTCCGGCAGATGAATACATCAATTTTGTAGATGTGGAAGGGAAACAACTGGTTTTTACCAGAAAATTTTTGGGACAGAAACAGGGAAAGCCGGTTTACAAAGAGCATTTTTATCTTTCAGTTCAAAAAAAGGGCGTGTGGCAACCTCCTGAAAAAATGCATTTTTCATGGGATTCTACGCTGAATATGGGCGGAATGAGTCTTTCGACGGATGGCCAAACTATGTATTTCACCGGCTGTTACTGGCCCGGAGGATTCGGAAGTTGTGATATTTACGTCAGCAAAAAGCGTGGAAATGTATGGCTCTCTCCCCGGCATCTTGACCGGAATGTCAATACCCGCGGCTGGGATTCGCAGGCAGTGGTTTCCTCCGATAACCGGCGTTTATTTTTTGCTTCCAAAAGGCCGGGGGGAAAAGGTGGTTCCGATATTTGGATGTGTGTCAGACAACCGGATGGCCGTTGGGGAAAAGCCATCAATCTCGGCGACAGCATTAATACCGCCGGAAACGAAATGGCGCCTTTCCTGCATGCCGATGGCAGGACTCTTTACTTCTCCTCCAACGGACGAACCGGGATGGGCGGATATGACCTCTATGTCTCCCGCGAAGACAGCGCCGGACATTGGACAAAAGCCGTAAACCTCGGTTTCCCAATCAATACCAAAGCCAATGAGCTGAACATTTTTGTCAGTTTGAATGGCCGCAAGGCCTGGATCTCTTCTGATCGGGATACGGCAACACCGGGTTATGACATTTTCTCTTTTCCTGTATATGCCAAAATTCGACCTGAAAAAGTGTTGTTTGTTAAAGGTGTTATTCAAGATGCCGGCTCCGGCAAAAAGTTATCCGCTAAAGTTGTTCTCACCAACCTGACTACCGGACGGACAGTTGATTCCGTGATCTCTGATCCCGTTTCGGGACGTTTTCTGATAGTTTTACATAAGGGAACCGATTATGCTTTCAATATTCAAAAGAAAGGATATCTGATTTATTCACAAAGCTTTAATATGAAGGAATTTCCCGGTCTTACTTCCGTGAATAAAACTTTTAAACTTACGCCTGTTGCAAAAGGAGCGGTGATGCGATTACAAAACATCCGGTTCGGTTTTGACAGCTCTACGTTGAAATCTTCGGCTTTTCCGGAGCTGAACAGGCTGGTGGCATTTCTTCAGAAAAATCCCACGCTGAAGATTCTCATTGCCGGTTATACCGATAATGTGGGGAGCGTGGATTATAATTTGAAACTCTCGCAGGAACGAGCCAAAGCTGTGTTTGATTACCTCGTTTCAAAAGGCATTGATGCGGGACGTATGCAGTATCGGGGCTTCGGCAATACGCATCCTGTCTCGAACAACCAAACACCCGAAGGTCGTGCCGCCAACCGCAGGACGGAGATTGTGATAAAATAACTGCTTTTTGACCTTTTAGGTGGCCTTGCACCTGAAAGGAGATACTTTACACCTCAATCTGCAACCTGTCATAAGCAAGATGAATAAAATCGGGAAGTTCATTCTCTACCTCTTCATGGAAACCGAGCAGATGACTAATGTGGGTAAGATAGGCCTGTTCCGGACGTAAAAATTCCAGTACTTTGACAGCTTCATCCAAACAAAAATGGGAAGGATGTGGTTTTATACGCAGAGCATTAAGAACAATTATTTTGCTGCCGGCCATTTTGGCCAGTGTTTCGCCAGGAATGTAATTGGTGTCGGTGAGATATGAAAAGTCGCCTATACGAAATCCCAGAATCTCCATTTTCATGTGTAACGCAGGTAGTGGAATGACTTCGAGATTCCCCATCCGGAATTTTTCATGACCAATGGGGATAGTGTGAAGATCAGGAACGCCACGGTAACGCACCTCGGCAAAGGCATAGGAAAACTCCCGTTGGATAGCTTCGATATCGCGCTGAAGAGCGTAAATATCCATGGCTTTTTTATAAATATAATTGAAAGAGCGCACGTCGTCGAGTCCGGCAATATGGTCTTTGTGGCAGTGCGTGATGAGAATGGCATCCATGTTTTTAATGTTTTCGCGCAGCAGCTGGTAGCGAAAATCAGGCCCGGCATCGATGTTGATGTGAAAACCGTCCTGCTCAATATGAACAGAGCTTCGCAAACGATGGTCTTTTTTGCTTCCTTTTGTGCAAACATCGCAAGAGCAGGCAATCACCGGAACACCTTGCGAAGTACCTGTTCCCAAAAAAGTTATTTTCATGCTTGGCAATTCTGAAATTCTGCGCCAAAGGTAGCTTTTTCAGAGCAAATGCAGTCCCAACGGCGAAGAAATAATCTTTTCCAACAATAATTAAATTCGTCATCCTATTTAAATTCTTATTATTTTTACATCGTTCCTAACAAAGAGAAAGATGATATTTTGAAGGTAATAAATGAGAAGGGAGCAGAACCGTCTATTTCTGTTCCGAAAGATAATGATATTGCTGATAGCGATACCTATTTTAAAGAACAGGTAAAAAAACCGGGGCTTTTTTTCAGTATTGATAACTCCAGAGAGTGGGGAGATATAGAAGCTTTCGTACGAAATGTTTTGCATGAATATCCGGGCTTGAAGGTACTTGTTCATTACACCGGCGGAAAAATGGAGTCAAAGCCTGTTGCCGAACATCTTCTTGTAACGGATAAAAGAGATTTTAACCTTTTTGGTCATCAGAAACCGGCTTTGAAGTCATGGCTTGAAGATCATCATTTTGATTTGTTGCTGGTCTTTGCTGAAAGGGAAAACAAACGGAGCAAGAAAATAATAATGGAAATAAATGCCCGTCTTAAAGCCGGATGGCCACAAGAGAGTGAGGAGCCGTTGATGGATATTAGTCTGGGGAAAACCGGTGAGAGGATCGCATACGGCATTTTTTACAAACAATTGAAAAGCTATTTTAAAATATTGAATATTAAATTATTACCATGAAAATCAAAACCAATATCAAAGGAACAGGTGTTGCCATTGTTACTCCTTTCCACAACTACGGGACCATCGATTTCAGCAGCCTGGAAAAGCTGCTTGAACATATTATTACAGGAGGTGTCGATTTTGTTGTTGCGCTGGGAACCACCAGCGAAGCAGCCACGCTCACCTGCGATGAAAAAGATGCTGTTATGGGTTTTGTGAAAGAGACAGTAGCCGGACGTGTGCCTATTGTGATGGGACTTGGTGATAATAGTACCCGTGCAGTGGTGGGGAAAATAAAAAAGACTGATTTCGATGGGATTGATGCCATTCTTTCGGTGGCGCCTTATTATAATAAGCCGAACCAGAAAGGTATTTACAACCATTTTAAAAATATTGCGGCAGCTTGTCCCGTGCCCGTGATTTTGTATAATGTTCCCGGACGAACAGCGAGTAATATTGCTGTGGAGACAACACTGCAACTTGCAAACGATTTTGAAAATATCGTTGCTGTAAAGGAAGCTTCCGGCAACATGAGACTGGTGATGGAGATTCTACGGCAGAAACCGGAAGATTTTAAAGTTTTTTCAGGCGATGATGCACTCACTTTTCCTCTGATGTGTCTTGGTGCCTCGGGAGTTATATCAGTGGTAGCCAATGTGTTTCCTGCAGAGTTCTCTCAAATGGTAAATCTGCTATTGCTGGAAAAGCCAACAAAGGCTCTAAAGCTGCATTATACTTTGTTGCCTGTTATTACCCAGCTTTTCGCCGATGGCAATCCTGCCGGAGTGAAGGCCGCTCTCGAAATTAAAGGAATTGTGAAAAATAACTTGCGGCTGCCCATGGTGAAAGCCAATAAAGCAGTCTATTTTGCTTTGCAAAAGCTGATGCAAGACTTTCAATTGCTACCGGTTTAACAGGAAAATCTATGAAACGTCTGTTTATCCTCCTCATTTTGACCGGGTTGTACGCTTTTTTTCCGCTGAAAGCCCAGCAAATGAAGGTCGGGAACTATAAACAGATACTGCATGAACGCGGTGAAGTCTATTTTAAATTTTTTTCGGCAGACCGGCAGCAGTTACAACAGCTCGGGTACTTTATCTCGTTGGATCACATCAAGTCGGATACTGTTTTTGCTTATGCCAATGTTAGAGGATTCGCCCGTTTTTTGCACTCCGGACTAACTTATACCTTGTTAAAGCCCCCTTCGGAACGCCTGAAAAAACAGCAACTTATACCGGGCACCTTAAAAAATTCAGGCAAGTGGAATTATTATCCCTCCTACGAGCAATATATCAGTTTAATGAAGAGCTTTCAGAAAGATTATCCGGCGCTTTGTAAAGTTGTGAATATTGGAAAGTCGGTACAGGGAAGAGATTTGCTTTTTGTCCATATCGGCCATCTGAACGATACACAGCATACCGTTCCTGAATTTATGTACACATCCACCATGCATGGCGACGAAACCACAGGCTATATTTTGATGCTGCATCTCATTGATTATCTTCTGAGTAACTACGGTGTAAAACCGGAGGTAACAGATTTAATCGACAGTGTGGACATTTGGATTAACCCGCTGGCCAATCCTGATGGGACGTATGCCGGGGGAAATGCTTCGGTTTACGGGGCAACGCGCTTCAATGCTAACCATGTTGATTTGAACCGCAATTATCCCGACCCGAAGGATGGTCAACACCCTGATGGAAATGCCTGGCAACCCGAAACGAAAGCGTTTATGAACTTTGCCGCAAAACATCATTTTGTCGTGTCATGTAACCTGCATACAGGTGCCGAAGTGGCTAATTATCCGTGGGATACCTGGGTACAACGCACGGCTGATGATGCCTGGTGGCAGGAAGTGTGCCGACAGTACGCCGACACGGTACACGCACACGCCCCTGCCGGTTATTTCACCCAATTGGAAAACGGTATTACGGATGGTTACGACTGGTACAGCATTTCCGGCGGACGGCAGGATTATATGAATTATTTTCAACACGACCGTGAGTTCACGCTGGAACTGTCTGATGTAAAAATGCCTGATCCTGACAACCTTCCCGGTTTTTGGGATTACAATTACCGTTCTTTGCTGAATTATATGCATCAGGTATTAGAGGGGTTACGAGGCACGGTAACCGATAGCACTTCGGGAAAGCCTTTACATGCCGAAGTTTTTGCTATTAACCATGACATGAACCACTCGATGGTTTTCACTGATTCGGTAAGCGGCATGTATTTCCGTCCGATTTATCCAGGCACTTATGACTTACGGTTTTCTGCACCCGGCCATCATTCCAAAACAATAAAAGATGTTACGGTAACTAATGGGAAACCAATTGTTTTGAATGTAATCTTACAAGCGGAGAGTTCCGTCGGCATCAGGCAACAACAAATTTCTACGGGGCGGGTTTATCCCAATCCTGCTTTTGACAAACTCTATTGCACTGATTTTTCTCAGGGTTCGTTGGTTTCTGTTATCAACCTTTCGGGAGAAAAAGTACTCACCCGAAAGGTCGGTTCCGGGGGAGCACTGGACATCAGTAAATTGCAGCCTGGTTTCTATTTTCTGAAAATCGTTTCGGGCAACAAAACGATATTGAAGAAATTTGTAAAAAAATAAAGCGCAATGGAACATCCCCCGAAAAAATCGGGGCAGGCTATGATAAACAATCTTAACACACACGAGGACGATTATAAGTCCGCATAGCGGACGACTCAAATGTAGCCTCGGATTTTAATCCGGGGCGATG
>CAZRAW010000070.1:0-11522 GCA_964598065.1 uncultured Lentimicrobiaceae bacterium | reverse complement strand
ACTTTAATCATCTCCTGCCTGTCTCGTCTCACCTGTCTCGGCTCAGACGAGAGACAAGAGGCGAGACAAATCCGTTAAATCCGCTTAATCCGATGAAAAAAATATGGGTTTCATGTATTTGGGTTTTCATATCCTGCATGCCGCCTGATGCGAAGCCAGTTTCTCCATAAACCGATGCATTTGTCCTTTCAGCATCAGAATTTTGTCTGTTTCGAGGCAATAATAAATGCGTGTTCCCGAAACGGTTCCCTTGATGAGTCCGGCATTTTTCAGCTCCTGCAAATGTTGTGAAACGGTAGTTCGGCTCAGGGGAATTTCTTCGGTAATGTCGCCGCTGACGCACTGGTTTTGCTCAGCGAGGTAGTCCAGTATGGCCAGTCTGGCCGGATGCGCCAGCGTTTTGGCAAAGGCCGCAAGTTGTTGTAACTCAGGTGTGAAAGCTTCTTTTTTAGCGTACGTCATAATTTCTTTTGATTTATGACGCAAACATACGACATTTATAATTTAAAAAGCAAACGGTTTTAAAAATATTTTTGGAACGGGAAACAACTTCGCTGTCATGATTTCAAATGTTTATTTATTCGGTTTAACAGCATCGATTTCTTTATTTATCCAATTGAGCAGCACTGTTTTTTTGTTTTTAGTGATTTTCGCATTTCTATGCATTAAAGTATAAGAAAACAGTGGCATGTCGCCATCTTTTATCTGGTTTGCCATAGCTTTTAATTTACTTTTTCGTTTCCTCATAGAGTAGGAGCCGAATTCACTGAAATTTAATTCTGATTTTCCTTCTTCTATATGACTTTCCAATAACCAGCTAACGGGCTGAACTTTATTGTACCAGGGGTAAACGGTATTATTACTATGACAGTTATAGCAGGAGGTCTCGAATATAGATTGTACATTTTGAGGGACATTGTAAATTAATGTTATATCCGTAGGTAATATTTTATTACTGTGATTACGTTTTGTGGGAATAAACTGAATCCCCACAAAAACAATCAATAGAGCAATAAGGACTTTCTTATTAAAGACTTTCTTATAATATCTCATTATTTTATTTCTTTTTGAATTACACCGCAAGATGATGATTTGCTACCTAAAAAAGGATTTTTTATTTCCTTGGTTTCACTTATCCAAATTGCTCCTTTACCATTATTGTACATTGAGCAAAAATCCCGATATAGTTGTTTATCCGTACCGAGAAGTGTTATCAGGTCGTTTATATCAGTACTCAGAGTTTCAAAGTGTTCTCTTTGATGACTAATTCTATCCCCATTTTTTACAATATGTTCGGCACTCTCAACCGCATCTTCTGCGATATCTAAGGGAAAGGTTATTTCGTTTCAATCCCTTAAACGATGTTCCGGGCTTTTTATTCTGTGGGTACAGGGTATTAGTGTTAAGTTAACATATTGATATTATTGGATTCAGAATTCTAATTTATAAGGAATCGAGCAAAGGACGGTAATGTCTTACTACAGAATCGAATGCCGGACGGTAAGCGGGAGCTACGGGTCTGGCCGGAGGCGATTTTACTGTCAGCGGATTCACGGGTTTCCCATATTTATAAAACCTGAAATCCAAGTGAGGGCCGGTGGCCAGCCCGGTGTGTCCCACATAGCCGATAAGCTGATCCTGACGCACATGTTTTCCAATCTTCATGCCCCGTGCAAACCGGCTTAAATGAGCGTATTGCGTGGTGTAAATGCTGTTGTGACGGATTTTGAGATAGTTTCCGGCGCCGTTTTTCTGATAACCTTTTTTGATGATAACCCCGTCTCCCAAAGCATAAACATGTGTTCCTTCCGCAGCGGCATAATCCACGCCGTGATGCGGGCGGTAGATCTTTAGTATCGGATGCCAGCGGTGGTTGGAAAAACGGGAGCTGATACGACGATATTTAAGCGGGGCCTTCAGAAAAGTACGTTCCAGACTGTTGCCCTCCCCATCAAAATAATCGCCTTTGCCGTTTTGTTTAAAGTAAAAGGCATAATGATGTTTTCCTCTCTGGATAAAATCCGCTGCTTCCACGTTTCCGAGGCCAACATAATTGTTGTCAACGTAAACCTTTTGATAAATTGCCTTGTATTGATTTCCTTTTCTTAGTTCAAAGAAATCGATGGTCCAGGCGTAAATCTCAGATAGTTTTATTGCCAGGTTAGGGTCATCGTGCTGGCCAATCATGGCGTTCCAGAGAGAAGTCCTGATGGTTCCTGTTGTGGAAACCTGTTTTCGGATAATCGGTTTTTTTCCCAGCGAAGCGTATACAGAATCTGTGAGATGGTAAAGAACATAATTGGAAGGAGAAATTTCGTAGATAAAATAGACGGGAGTTTCCAGTGAGTCTTTCTTGTAGATGACAGTGTAGGCGTGCCCTCTCCTGATCTTACGGACATTAAAGATTTTCTTTGTGTGACGTGCAAAGTAGTCGATGGTAGAGTATTTTACACCATACTTCAGTAAAATATCAGCCAAAAACTGATTGCGTTTTACTAAGCCTTTTTTCACTTGCAGGCTGTCCACGTTAATTCCATAGATAATGTCGGAGATAACTTTGGGTTTTACCTCCGGTTGGCTTTCTCTGTGTTGCTTTTCACTGTGGCTACAGGAGAAGAAAGAAAGTGAAATAATTAAAAGGACGAAAGAAATATATTTGTTGTTTATTCGGCTCATATTTATCACATCTGGATGTGAGGTACAAAAGTAGAATTATTTAGGGTTTATTGGCTGCGAAAATGATTTTTACACAACAGATTTCAATTTTTTAACTAAAAAGAGGATATGTTCAGCATTAATGTACGGTCTTGTGCCGGAGAAATTGTCTCACACACCGATGGAGCGAGGTGGCGAAAAGGCGAAAAGGCGAGGGAGCGAAAAGGCGAAAAGGCGAGGGGGCGAGGGAGCGAAAAGGCGAGACACGCTTCACACGCCGAAACGGTCTTTCAATAAAAAAACAGTTTCGGAATGACGTGTTCACAAAGGCGCGGTTCTATATTTAAAGCCGTAGTTTTTTCGGATTTGTAATTAAACCACGCCTTTGCGATGAGCATCGGGTCAGCCTGCGGGTGGGGCGAAGAAGCAATTTCAATAACTCACCTGTCTCCGACCATCTTCATTCAGCATTCAAAAGGTTGCCCAAAGTCAACTATTCTTTTCGGCAAAATCTCTTCCGGCCTTCAAAGCTTTCAGGTTAAGCTGTACGAGGTCATAGCTTTTTTTACTGAAAAGCTGGCGAATAGCATCCTCAAGTGAAGAATATTTCAGCCCGATGAAAGGGGAAGCAGCGCCGAGCACCACAATGTTAGCGGCTTTTACTGAACCCTGACTTCGGGCAATTTTATCCGCATCAATGGTGATGTAACGCGGGAGCTTCCGGATTTCGTTTATTACTTCTTCAAGTTCCGGGTAATCCCGGATATTTTTGAAGGGATTTATGCTGGTGATAAGCCAGCCGTTTTCGCGGTTGAGCATGTTGAAATAACGCAATGCCTCTAACGGCTCCACCGAAATGATCATGTTGGCTTTGCCTTCGGGAATCAAATCGGAGGCAATGGGATCGGAAGACAAACGCAAGTGCGACTGTACATCGCCGCCGCGCTGACTCATACCATGTACTTCCGACTGTTTCAGTTGCAGTCCTTCCGAAAGTGCTGCCAATCCAATGGTAGTGGCAATGGTCAGTATTCCCTGACCGCCAACGCCACCTAATATAATGTCTTTTTTCATTGTTGTTATGTTTTATTTCAGAGCAGAATTTTCTTTTGTAACTTTCTTTTTGGCATGTTTCAGTTTCATGCGTCTGGCCAGCGTTTGAACGCACTCACGACGGGCAATAATGACCGAAACACCTTGATAAGAAAGCTCTTCCCTGAAAACTTTTACGTTTTCTTCGTGCAGGCGATGCAGCGGCTTGATAATGCGGATGTGTTCCTTTTCCACTCCAATGCCTTTTACGATGTTGTCCAACCTGCCAAAACCGGCAGAATCCTGTCCGCCGGTCATACCGGTAGTGGAATTATCGAGTAGCAGCACGGTGATGGGGACTTTCCTGTTAACGGCATCCAAAAGGCCGGTCATGCCTGAGTGAGTAAAGGTAGAATCGCCAATGGCAGCCACTGCAGGAACCAGTCCGGCTTCGGCAGCACCCACGGCCATAGTAATGGAAGCACCCATATCTACACAACTGTTGATGGACTCCAGCGGAGGCAAAGCACTGAGCGTATAGCAACCGATATCGGCCAGTACACGACCCGGAGAGTAATCTTTCATGGCTTCATTTAATGCTTCGAAAGAATCCCAGTGCGAACACCCGTCGCAGAGTAAAGGCGGACGGCCTTTCAGAACTTCGGGAATAGCATATCCCTCAGGGATTTCCATGCCGAGGGCTTTTCCCACAATGTTTGGATTTAGCTCCCCTGCCCGCGGAAGCGTGCCGTCCATGCGACCTTTTATTCGCTTCCCTTCATCGAGAATGCCGCGAAACAGCTCTTCGAGGATGGGATAACCTTCTTCGAGAATAAGCACGGAATCAACCTCATCGTAAAGTTCTTTAACCAGCTTACGCGAAACGGGATACTGCCCGATCTTCAAGACAGGATAAGGAATCTCCCTGCCCTGGTAATTTTCCAAAAGATAGTTGTAAGCAATGCCACAGGCCACAATACCCATGTTTTTGTCTTTACCATCAAAAAGTTTATTATAGCCTGATTTTTCGCTGTCTTCCTGAAAAGCAAGCTGTTTCCCAAGCAACGTATTGTATTGTTTTCGGGCAATGGAAGGCAAAAGGATAAACTGCTTCAAATCGGATGGCAAACTCAGCTCACGTTGCGGAAGTACTTCGCTGCGTTGTACACCCGAACGGGAATGCGACAAGCGGGTTGTGATACGAAATAAAACCGGTGTTCCGAAACGTTCGGAAAGCTCAAAAGCATAATGCGTCATATCGTACGCTTCCTGTTGATTTGACGGTTCCAGTATTGGGATTTGTGCAAACTTGCCGTAGAATCGTGAATCCTGTTCGTTTTGCGATGAGTGCATGGAAGGATCGTCGGCGGAGACAACCACCAGGCCGCCATGTGCACCGGTAATAGCCGAGTTAATAAAAGCATCGGCGGCCACATTCAGCCCTACGTGTTTCATACAAACCATGGCTTTTTTACCGGCATACGACATGCCAATGGCGGTTTCCATTGCTGTTTTTTCGTTGGACGACCATTGCGAAACAATATGCCTTTCTTTGGCTTCATTGGAGGCCTGAATATATTCGGTGATTTCCGTTGAAGGGGTTCCCGGGTAGGCAAAAACGCCGGAAAGGCCTGCATCCACAGCCCCCTGGGCTATGGCTTCATCACCGAGTAATAATAACTTATTCATGGATATTTTTTGTTTTGTTTATTTTATCGAAATCGATTGCAAAGTTATCATTTTTAAATCTAATGTGTTTTTTGCCCGGGCTATTGATAATAAATTTAAATTGTCAGGAAAAACCTATTTTTACCAAAATTTCGCACATGAATTTTCTGGCACACGCCCATCTTTCGGGAACGAACGAAGAACTGCTTACGGGCAACCTGATGGCTGATGCGGTAAAAGGGAAAAACTGGAGACAGTACGCCAACGACATTCAGAAAGGTATTTTGTTACACCGGCAGATTGATGATTTTACGGACAAACATCCGCTGGTAAGGCAGAGCAAAGTATTGATACGGGAACACTATGGATTATATTCAGGCGTGGTAACCGACATCTATTTCGATCATTTTCTGGCTTCGGAGTGGGCAAACTATTCCGACACAAGTCTCATAAATTTCTCCAGGTATGTCTATGGTATCCTGTCAAGACACTTCACATTATTGCCGCGTCGGATCAAATACATCCTTCCCTTTATGATGGCCCAAAACTGGCTCAACTCCTACGCTTCACCGTATGCGCTGGAACGAATCTTTTATAATATGGATCGGCGGACAAGCTTCCGGTCGGGAATGACAAGTGCCGTGGCCGTCATGGAAACACATTACGGGAATTTACAGGAAAACTTCAGGGAATTTTATCCGCAGTTGGAGCAACGGGTTGAGGAAGTGTTAGTAAGTGCATAGGATACTTCGCGTTATTTCAGATGGTATAAATGGCAAAGGATTATGAAACGACGGTAATTATTAGTTTGCGCCGGCCGCTGTGGCGGCGAAACTCACAAAAATATATTCCCTGCCAGATGCCGGTGTTTAGCCGGTGATGACTTATGGGAATAGTTAACGAGGTACCGAAAACCGCCGTTTTAAAATGGGCAGGCATATCATCAACGCCCTCCAGCACGTGCGTGTAAAAAGGAGCGCCCTCGGGGGCAATCTTGTCAAGCAATGCATTCAGGTCGGTGCGCACATCAGGGTCGGCATTCTCGTTGAGCATCAATGCCGCTGAAGTGTGTTTTAAAAACAGGTTAAGCAGCCCTGTTTCGGGAAGTTCGCTGATGGTATCAAGCACAAGATTATCAATCAGATGAAAACCTCTCGGAAACGAAGGAAGTGTAATTTCTTTTTGAAAAACCATGTTCTTTTTTTATTTGGTTCAAAAGTGAAAAAACCCTGCATCAGTTCTTTGATGCAGGGTTGTAAAAAGCGTAAAGTGTTGTTACTTTTTGATGCCGGCAATTTCTTCCAGCATATCGGTTGTCAGCGATTTTGGTCTTTCGATAGCATAACCGAGTGCTCTGTCCCAGGTAATGTTAGCAAGAACACCCATGGCTCTTCCTACGCCAAACAGTACGGTATAGAAATCGTATTCGCGTAAGCCGTAATGCCATTGGATAACACCGGAATGAGCATCCACATTCGGCCACGGATTCTTGGCTTTACCCTGTTCTCTCAAAATATCGGGTACCACGTCGTACAGCCGGGAAACAAAGGCAAAAATCGGATCGTCCGGCAGATGTTTCAGGCAGAATTCGCGTTGTGCCATGTAACGCGGATCTGTTCTACGCAAAACGGCATGACCGTATCCCGGAATTACCTGTCCGCTGTTCAGTGTTTCCCAAACAAATTTTTTCATTTCTTCTTCCGAAGGCAATTTGCCATCCATTTTCTTCATCACATCCTGAATCCATTTTAATACTTCCTGGTTAGCCCGTCCGTGCAAGGGGCCTGCAAGGCCATCGAGGCCGGCAGAAAGCGAATAGTAAGCATCGGAAAGAGCCGAAGCTACAAGGTGTGTGGCATGGGCCGATACGTTACCGGACTCATGATCTGAGTGAATAATAAAATACATACGGGCCACATCATCGTAAGGCTCGGGCAATCCCATCATGTGAGCAAAGTTGCCGCCCATATCCAGATTCGGGTCGGGAGCAATAGGCGTGTCGCCTTTGTATTTCATCCGGTAAATGTAAGCGGCAATCATCGGAAGTTTTGCAATAATGTCCGTAGCATCCTCATACATAGGTTCCCAAGCCGTCATTTTGTTAAATCCTTCTGCATAGAACTTAGCAAATTTCGATTCGCGTTGCATGGACAAAATAGCTGCGGAGAACATGGTCATGGGATGCGTATCGCGTGGCATAGCCCTTAAGATATCGTAAACATACTGCGGTACATTTCTTCTTTTTTTAAAATCTTCAACTATTTCCAGCGTTTCTTCCACTGTCGGAACTTCGCCGGTAAGCAGATAATACCAAAAAGCTTCCACATAAGGATAGTCTTTCCCTTCAGGTTTGGGAATGATAGCCATCACTTCGGGGATGGTTTTTCCCCTGAAACGAATACCTTCCATAGGGTCGAGGTAAGAAATATCGGTTGCCAGACCTTTCACGCCTCGCATACCGTTGATGGTTTGTGAAATGTTCACTTCACCCACTTTAACGTCGCCAAATTCTTTCAGCAGACGTGTTGTACGTGGCCTGTGGGCTTCAATTTTTTTTCCTAATGTTTCTTTTAAAGTTGCCATGATTTTTTATTTTTATGATGTCGGAATAAGCCGGCTTAATTTAATTTTTTCTGTAGATTTTTATCAAGAGCATCAAGGAAGCCTTCGGTAGTCAGATAATCTTTCTCCGTCATGTCCTTACCTTTAATCAGCAAAGCGAGGTCTTTGGTCATCCGGCCGGATTCAACGGTTTCCACACATACCTGTTCTATGCTGTGGGCAAAACCCATTAATTTCTGATTGCCATCAAATTTGCCACGATAATACAACCCGCGGGTCCAGGCAAAAATGGAGGCAATGGGATTGGTAGAGGTAGCTTTACCCTGCTGATGCAGACGATAATGCCGGGTTACCGTTCCATGAGCGGCTTCAGCTTCGACGGTCTTTCCATCAGGTGTCAGCAGTACAGAAGTCATCAGCCCGAGCGAACCAAATCCCTGGGCAAGGACGTCAGACTGCACATCGCCATCGTAGTTTTTGGTTGCCCACATAAAGCCACCTTCTTTTTTCATCACCTGGGCTACCATATCGTCAATCAGGCGATGCTCATAGTAATTACCATTGGCTTCAAATTTTTCCTTGAATTCGTTGTTATAGATTTCCTGGAAAATATCTTTAAAACGGCCATCGTATTTTTTCAGGATGGTGTTTTTTGTTGATAGGAAAAGGTCGAGTTTCTTCTCCAGCGCCATATTGAAACAGGCATAGGCAAACCCGGTAATAGATTCATCGGTATTGTACATCGACATGGCTACGCCATCACCTTCAAAATGAAACACTTTGTATTCCCGAGGTTCGCTGCCATCATCTGGCGTAAATTTAATAGTTACCGTTCCTTTTCCTTTGGTAACGAAGTCGGTGGCTTTGTATTGGTCTCCATAAGCATGACGACCGATGATAATCGGTTTTTTCCACCCGGGAACCAAACGGGGAACATTTTTCATCAAAATGGGCTCACGAAACACTGTCCCGCCCAAAATATTACGGATGGTGCCGTTGGGAGATCTCCACATTTCTTTTAACCCGAACTCTTCCACACGTGCCTCATCGGGTGTAATGGTGGCACATTTTACACCAACACTATATTTTTTGATAGCATTAGCTGCATCAATAGTAATTTGATCGTAGGTTTCATCGCGCTTTTGAATGCACAGATCATAATATTTCAAATCAATATCCAAATAAGGTAAAATGAGTTTGTCTTTAATCATTGCCCACATAATCCTTGTCATTTCATCTCCATCCAGCTCAACCACCGGATTTGCTACTTTAATTTTTTTCATTCTTTTTTAAAATCTATAGTTAGATAATTCAATAATTTTAACGCCTGTAAAATTACAACAACTATGGGATTTTTGTTTACGTGTTTTATTAAAAACTACTAATTTAAAACATATACAAATTACGCATGCGTAATAAAAATCTCATAGATTTTTTTCCTTATTATATTTTTCAGTTCCTCTTTCTCCGTTTACCGACAAAAAGCTGCCGGTTACCGAATTTTTGTTTCGCACACTGTTTCGCCTTACTATTTTTGTCCTGAAATTAAAAACAGATAAAAATGGGACAAACGAAAAAATTATACAGAAATACTTACGATAAGGTGATTGGCGGAGTGGCTGGCGGCCTGGCGGAATATTTTGAAGTGGACGTGATTATTTTCCGGCTGCTTTTTGTATTGCTGGTGCTTCTTGGCGGAGGTGGCCTGGTAGCTTACATTATCATGTGGATTGTGGTACCGGCCAAACCAATATCTTTCCAATACAACAAAGCTTCGGGTGCACAGGCAAATCCCGGGCCTGGCGGGGATCCCGGAGGAGATGCTGGCAATACAACTGCCGATTCGGGAAGGGCAGCTTCTCCGGTCCCATCCGCAAAAGCCCCTTCCGGTACCAGCCTCGTTGCCGGAATTATACTCATTATCGTGGGCGTACTCTTTCTCGCTAATCGTATGCTACCGTGGTTTGAAATACGTGACTTCTGGCCGGTATTGCTGATTGCAGGGGGCTTTTTAATTATTGATCCGAATATTTTAAAATCTAAAAACAGACAACAATGAAATTTAGAAATGTTTTTTGGGGACTGAGCCTCATCATTGTCGGCAGCCTACTGGTTGCCCGGAATCTGGGCGTTGTTGACTTCGACTGGTTTAATATTATCCGCCTGTGGCCATTGCTTTTTATCCTCTGGGGGTTATCGGTATTACCCATACGCAACACAATAAAAGTGAGCGTATTGGTCATTCTTCTCGGTGGCGCCACATGGTTTGTACTGGAATCGCCCAAATCGTTTGAACCCTGGGATGTCTTTTCCCAATTTAATTACAATGGTAATGATGCTTACAAAGAAGGCTTTAATGCGGGTAGTGCAACCGCTGATTTTCTTAAAAAGCAACAACATATCACCATCCCTTATGCCGACACAATCCAATATGCCCGGTTTGATCTGGATGCTGCTGCAGGGAAATTTACACTCAACGATACCAGCTCCTATTTGCTCTCTTTTTACCGGAAAGGAACATACGGGTCATATTATCAATATTCTGTAAGCCGGAATGACCATGATGTAACCATTAAATTTACTGAAGAAGAGAATAGATATGTTTTCTTTCACAACAATAATCATAAAGATGTTACAATCTCCTTAAATCCTTTACCGGTGTGGGATATCAGTCTGGATGCCGGCGCCAGTTCGGTCAACTACGACCTGAGCAAATTCAAAGTAAGGAAAGTCAGTTTGGATGGTGGGGCAGGTTCGTTTAAGATTACATTGGGCGACAAGTATCCCAATGTGAAAATCGATATTAATACCGGCGCCTCATCGCTTACGCTGAGAGTACCGGAAAACACAGGCTGCGACCTGGAGATCACCGCTGTTTTGTCCGGCAAACATTTGCCCGGATTCCAAAAAGTGAGTAACGGCCATTATCGGACGGAAAATTATGATACGGCCCAAAATAAAATTCATTTGAATGTAGATGCAGCAGTCTCCAGTTTCCGTATTATCCGTTATTAGACAACATTATCCCTGACCCGATCAGGTTCTCTATATCTTTCCTCAACTTCCCGGCCGTTGTGCCGGGTTTTTTTGTCTGGCAACGGTTTTATCTCTTTTTTTGATGTTCCTATATATCCCATAAATTCACACATTGTCAATCCACATTCCGCAGTTTTTCCTGCTCTTTTTTGGGCAATTTTGCAACCACGAGGTTGTACGAATCGTCAATCCACGATTTTACCAGATCGTTATCCAACGTACCATTTAGCAAAACGGTGTTCCACAGGCGTTTGTTCATGTGATATCCGGGGAGTACGGCAAGATAATGTTCCCGAAGCTCAAGGGCTTTTTCAGGATCGCATTTTAAATTGATGCTAAGCCTGCAATCAAGATTCACCAATACAAACATTTTATTCAGTACTTTAAAGACAAGGGTATCATTATCAAAAGGAAAACTTTCGCTTACCTGTGGCTTACCGAGGCAATAATGACGTATCTCTTCTGCATTCATAAACCGGGCTGATGGTTGTATTTGCAAACTTAATTAAATCTTGTTAAATAAAAACTTGACATTTTTTTAAATTCAATTACTTTTGCATCCGGAGATA
>CAZRAW010000069.1:0-11698 GCA_964598065.1 uncultured Lentimicrobiaceae bacterium | reverse complement strand
TGCCCCGTAGATAAAATTCGGGGAAAAAGCCAACCGACGGTGATAAATCCCAGCAATACGCCGAGGTAGGAATAGATAGTTCCCGAAATACTTTGTTTTTGAATAACGCCCAAAATGCTGTGTTTTAAAAGTTATCGTACTCTTAACAGACTGCAAATATCTTTAAAAAAATCAGGTAACGACTTTTTTGAGACTATTCTGCCATAAATAAAACAAATCAATAAATATTCTCAGTTCTCTATCCTTTTATTAAAGATACCAATTCCTCCTCCCGTTTTTTTATGTTGTAATTATTTATAATCCGCTCTCTTGCCATTTTTCGTAATGTGTTTTTATTTTCAATCATCAAAACTTTGTGTATAATATCTTCAAGCCCGGTGATCTCCTTTTTGTCGAGAATAAATCCCGAATTCCCAATTATTTCAGGAATGATGTTAACAGACGAACCAATGGGAATACATCCGCACAGCATGGCTTCACTTAAAGCACAGCCAAAGCCCTCAAAGATGGAAAGCTGAAAATAAAATGTGCATTTATTATAATAATTTCTTAACTCTCCCGCGGATAGCTTTCCGAGAAAGACCAGATTCTCATTCTCCTCTTTCAGAAAGGCAGGCTTACCGGTGCCCGCTATGTAAAATTTACATCTAGGAAATTTCCCGGAGAGTTGCTGTATTAAATCTCCTCCTTTTAAAACATATTGAGAAGATGAAAATACAGCTATAAATGAATTAGGCTCCCTTTCGGTTTCTTTCAACGGTTTCCAAAAGTTTTCGTCAAACCCGTTGGAGACTACTTTGCTTTTGGTATTTATTTCGGGAAAGAAGTGTTTATACCCCTGAAAGCTATACTTATCATCGGAATAATAGGTGTTTTTAGTATAAACCAATGATGAACTTACCGGAAGTAACATGGTTGCCATTTTGTAAGTCAGTTTGATAAATGCTTTTAAAGGGAATTTCCTTAAATCTCCGTATTTTATTGGCGGAATGGATGCGCAATCGGTTCCGTTTAAAATAATGAATACATCAATTTTTGCCAATTTACCTGCCAAAGCAGGAAAAAATGACCAATACCCGCCAAATGAAACAATAATTTTTTTTGTTGAACTAATGTTTTTTAAAAGAAAATAAATCTGATGAAGCAGATAAAAAGGAGTCAGATATTTTTTATTCCAGGCATAGGTGTTGGTAACAACATGGAAATGCTTTGACAGAACGGCAACATCATTTTTAATAAAAGAGCTTAAAGAGGGGGCGATATACAATATCTTATTTTTCTTTCTATCAGGTTTCATAAGGTTATTTTTTCAAATATCAATATCCTGTCCGGTTTATAAATCGGGTATAAAAATAATCTATTATAAAATCTCCCGGCAAACCAACTCATTTTTAACGAATAATCCGGTATTTTTTCTTTCTAAGCGCTTCGGTACGTGACCGGCGTATACTGATGTTGAGCTCAAAGCCAATGAGGATGATAAAAGCGTTGTAATAAATCCAGACGAGAAGAATGATAAGCGAACCAATAGAACCAAACAAGATGTTATAACGTGAGAAGTTTTCAAAATAGAGCTTAATCACCACGCCGCCAACGATAAACAAGCCGGTAGATAATATGGAACCCGCCGAGAAGAAACGATATCGGGCGTCTCTTCCGGTTTTCAACTGGCCGAAATAATAAAGAAGAGAGGTGCTTAAAAGCGTGGCGAATAAGATCACAAGCCATCGTAGTAATTGCAGCGAGAAAATAGAAAGGCTACCGGTTAAAAGGTGTTCTTTTGTAAGCAGACGAATGGAAAGTTCGCCAAAACCCAAGAGCGCAAAAGAGGTGAATATCAGTACGGAAAGAATCAGCATGAGTCCGAAAGCTACCATCTTTTGCTTCCACCAGGGGCGTTTTACGGTGGTGTGGTAGCTTTGGTTAAAGCCTTCGATAATGGAGTCCACGCCATTGGTGGCAAAATAAATGGCCATAAAAAATCCGGCAGACAACAAACCCTGATGAGGTCGGCTGATAATTTCGACCACCGTGTTTTTGACCATAGCGAAGATGTTGGAAGGGATTACCTCCTGCAGCAGGTCAAGTAAGTATATCTGGTAATGTTCTCCCGTTACAAACGGAATCAATGTAAAGAGGAACATAATGAACGGGATAAGTGCGAGGAAAAAGGTATAAGCGATGGCAGATGCCCGGTAAGTGAGTACGCCTTTGAAAAGTCCGCGGAAGAAAAAAACCAGCACATCATACAGCGGCATACCGTCAAAGCCGGGCAATACAATCACTCTCAGCAAGCGTTTTAACCGGATATTAAAATGGATGTATTTCTTTTTTATTTTATACAAAATAATGTGAGTTAATCATTTATAGCCTTCAGGCTGATGTCGAGGCTTTTAATTTGATGGGTGAGCGCGCCAACGGAAATAAAATCGACACCTGTTTCGGCATATTTTCTGATGGTTTCCGGTGTAATGCCTCCCGAAGCTTCCGTTTCATACTTTTTGTCAACCATTTCTAATGCCTGTCGCAGCTCGTCCGGAGAGAAATTATCCAGCATGATGCGATGGATTCCACCTGTCTGTAACACTTCCTCCAATTCTTTAAAATTACGGGTTTCAATCTCGATTTTTAAGTCCAGATGATTTGCTTTCAGATAACTGCGAACCTTTTCTATGGCAGGCCGAATGCCTCCGGCGAAGTCGATATGGTTGTCTTTAATCATAATCATGTCGTACAGCCCGAAGCGGTGGTTTTCGCCGCCACCGGCTCTTACAGCCATTTTCTCAAACATTCTGTTACAGGGGGTGGTCTTTCGCGTGTCCAGCACTTTGGTGTGGAGTCCTGCTATCCGGCTAACCACTTCTGCTGTAAAGGTGGCAATACCACTCATACGCTGAATGTAGTTCAGGGCGGTACGTTCGGCAGACAGAAGAACCCGCGACTTCCCATTGACAATCATAATTTTATCGCCAGGAACAATGCCCATTCCATCGGATATCAGTATCTCAACGGATGTTTCGGGGTCGAGTATCTTAAAAACTTTTTCGGCAATCTCCGTCCCGGCCACAACCCCTTTTTCTTTGGCCAGCATAACGGCTGTGCCGGCAGCCTCTGCACTAACGGTTGCCAGTGAAGTATAGTCGCCGGGCCCTAAATCTTCTTCCAGTGCTTTACGAATAATTTCTTCTGCTGTCATTCTTTAATCTGTTCAATATCAATTTGTTGAATTTGAAAACTGTGGCCTTTCGGACTGAATAAAAAATAGACATTCCAACGACCGGTATGGCTGCTGTACTGGCCAATCAAATAATAATTATCTTCCGAATAGCCGTTTTCTTTTAACAAAAATTCTTTGGCTTTATTCTTTTGAAAGAAATCCTGAAGCAGCCATTTGGCTTTGGTATCCGAATAAAAGCCTCTTTCCCCGGGGATGTTCATGTTTACAAAACCATTGAAATAGGCCTTTAGATGACTCATCTCTCCGTTTGTAAACGTACTGATAAAGTCTTTCTTCAATTGCTGTGGCTCCTGAGAGAAAGCCAATAGCGACCATCCGAAAAACGAAAGAAACAGAAAAACTCTGGCTATTTTCACACCCTTAAAATTTATTCAAAAATACTAAATTTACGTTTGCCGGTGTTGAAATCTTTTCCGCAGTCCGGTTGGCTCCGAGATAATTTTATGTTACATTTGAAAAAATTTTCAACCTGATATCTATGAAACGGTTTTCTGTTTTGGCAATTGCTTTATTACTCACAGGAATAATTTTTACTTTTTTTTCCTGCGGATCGCCCCATTCCAATCCGAAAAATAAATTTGATGCCCGGTTGAATAAATTTAACCGCAGCTTGAAAAAAGCAGACAAAACCATGGATTTGATGGACAATATGGAATCACAGAAAGCTAAGGTACAGGCAGATTATCGTCTCGGAAAAATCACGGAAGCGGAAGCCGATAAGCGATTAGAGGTTATTGAGAGTCAGTATAACCGGAAGGTTACGGGGAATTCGGGCAATTTGAGTATGTTGGGACTTCCCGATTGGGCAAAGGCCCTGGGACTTTCCGAACCCGAAAACATGATACTTGATAAAGCGCATTCGCAGGTAACTGCCGAAGACAGCAGAGGCGACGGTTTTCGCTCCGTAACATTAGTATACAAAGGCAGTTACAAGCAGGCAATGGAACAAGCCCGTAAGATTGCCGCCATGGCAGGAGTACCGTTGAGTCCGGAATATAAAACCGCCATGGAAATGAAAGAAAAATACGGTGATGAGATTGTGAAAGGTGCCGTTTATGTGAATTTTGAACCGGGTGCTGCCAACAACCCAAAATATAATATTGCCATAACTGTGGATGATAAAGGGGTGCTGACTATTAGCGCTACGGATGCGAAAAAAATGGAAAAGGAAATGAATGCTTTAGAACCTGTCCGGTAATGAAAAAAATTCTTGTATCAGGAGGTAGTAGCGGAATTGGAAAAGCACTGGTCAGGAAATTTGTGCAACAGGGCCATGAGGTTTTTGTTTTTGCCCGTTCGGAGGATAAGCTGCATTCCCTGTACGGGGAACTTCCGGAAACAGAAAATCGATTGTATACCTATGCTTTCGATCTTAAAAATGGCGACTTCTCACGGCTTGCCCGTGAAGTTAAAACAACCATGGGAACCATCGACAGGATGGTAAACAATGCCGGAACACTAATTAATAAGCCTTTTTTGGCGTTGACGGCAAAAGAAGTAGAAGATACTTTTCGTGTAAACGTTATGGCGCTTTTCCCGCTTGTGCAGCATCTCTTTCCGCTTATCTCACCCGGAGCACACATCGTTAACATCACCAGTATCGGTGGTTTTCAGGGTAGTATGAAGTTCCCCGGACTTTCTGCTTACAGTGCCAGCAAAGGTGCGTTGGGTATTCTCACCGAAAGTATGGCTCTGGAGCTTGCCGAATACAACATCCGGGTGAATGCCCTTGCGCTCGGAGCGGTTCAGACAGATATGCTTGCTGTGGCATTCCCTACCTACAAAGCTCCGCTGAAACCGGATGAAATGGCCGACTTTATTATGGATTTTACGCTCCATGGACATCACTATTTTAACGGAAAAATATTGCCCGTTTCATTGTCCACACCATAATCCGGATAAACCGGGCTCAATAATATTTAACATCTTTCTGCAAAACGCAATATTTTGTATTGTAACTCTTGCTATCTTTACCTTTTCAAACTGATGAGAAAAATGGAAAAAATTGCGCTGTTTCCCGGCTCTTTCGACCCCATCACCCTGGGGCATGTTTCCGTTATACGAAGGGCACTGCCTCTTTTTGACAAAATCATCATTGCCATTGGTATCAATTCCGACAAAAAGCACATGTTCCCGTTAGAAAAGCGCAAGGCCTGGATTGCATCTGTTTTTAAAAATGACCCGGTCATCGCAGTGCAAACTTACGATGGCCTTACGGTGGACTTTTGCAGGAAGGCGGGAGCAAACTTTATCCTGCGTGGGCTGCGCACAGCGGCAGATTTTGAATTTGAACGTAGTATAGGACAGATAAACAGAATGTTATTTCCGGAAATTGAGACGGTTTTTATCCTTACGGAACCTGAATTTACGCCCATCTCGTCCTCCATTGTTCGTGATGTACTCCGGCATGGTGGCGACATCAGCGGGATGGTTCCCAAAGAAGTTGTCCTGTAAATCCGGTTATTACCGTGAAAATATCTCTACAAAAGGCTTACTGGGACAAAGTCGCCCCCGAAAAGAATTTCACCCTTCGTCCTGACTTTCACCTGCTGGAATCCAGTATTGATAAGGATGCTTTTATTGTGGATTGGGGTTGTGGCTACGGGCGGACGTTGGAGGAGCTTTACATGGCCGGTTACCGGAATATGCTGGGGCTGGATTTCTCCGGTGAGATGATTGCACGCGGCCAAAAATCTTTCCCCCGTTTAAATTTGCAAATTATTGAAAATGTACATACGAATCTGCCTGACAATTCCGTTGATATGGTGCTGCTTTTTGCACTGCTGACCTGTATTAAGGAGGATGAAGAGCAACAGAAACTCTTGAAAGAGATCAGGCGGATATTAAAACCTGATGGATGGGTGTACGTGATTGATTTTCTGTTGAATGACGATGAACGAAACAAAAACAGGTATGCTGCATTTGCAGAAAAATATGGCGTGTACGGTGTTTTCGATTTGCCCGAAGGTGCCATCCTTCGCCATCATGAAGAAAGTTATGTGAAACGTTTGATGAGGGATTTCAAAACAACTCATTTTGCGAAAGCGCAGTTTAAAACCATGAACGGTCACATTTCCAACGGCTTTGTGCTGTTGGCAAGAAAAAAGTAGTTATGCGATGGATTAATATTTTCACGTTATTTCTTTTGTTGGTAGCCGGAGGCGTGCAGGCCCGGCAGGTTCAGATTACCGGCCACGTGGAAGGTTTTGCTCCGGGAAGTCTGGTGCGGGTTTTAACTTATGCCGATCAGTTTTCTCATCTGGAAAAAACGCTGGCCACTACCCGAACGGACAACGCCGGAAATTTCAGTCTGACATTTCCTGTAAAGCAGATCACCTACGCCATGCTTGCCATTAACCTGAAACATACCGGGTTTTACCTGAAACCGGATGCCGTTTACCATTTTACCATTGCTCAGGATTCTCTTATTCGCAACGCTTCCCCATTTGAAGAAATTCCGCTTCAGGTGGGTATAAAAGCCAAAGATGATAGTCTGAACATACTTATCGGCGCCTACAATAATCTGTATAATAACTTGATTGTAAATCATTTCAGAGATATCTATCTGTCTCATAACCGTGAGATAGTGAAAAACTTTGGGGCGAAAGTCAACCATCGTTTCGGACAGATTAAAATGCCCTATGTGCAGCGCTATATACGTTATTCGCTGGCTTCTCTTATCTGGGGCTCACATACAAAGTCGTTACCGGAAATAGTAGCTTCTTATTTTTCCGGAAAGCCGGTTTTGTATCAAAACATCCAATATACCAGACTCTTTCTTAACTTTTTTCAGGTTTATTTTGAATCAACCATAAAAAAGCCGGTTACCCGCAACAAGCTTGCGAGCGTCATTCCGCAACGGAATCTGAAAAAGCTGGATGACCTTTTTGCTTCTGACCTTGCGCTCTCTACAGATGCCCGTGTGCGGCAGCTCGCAGAAATGGTTCAGCTTGCTAATCTATATACGGACCCGGGTTTTGCAAAAAATGATATTATGTCTCTTTTTAAACAGATAGCCGCAAAGAGTTCTTTTGTAAAAAACAGGAAAATTGCCCGGGACTATTTGGTGAAACTCAAGATTTTGCAGCCGGGAACGCCTGCTCCTGCTTTTCTTTTGCCAGACTTAATGGGGAAAGAATTTTCATTAAAGGATTTCAGAGGAAAATTCGTGCTGCTCAGTTTTGTCAACACGCATTGCCCGGTTTGCAGCAAACAGCTAAACGAATTGAATAACATTAGTCAAAAGTTGGGCCCCGAATTCACCAACCTGACAATAGTAAAAGGAAAAGCAACACAGGAATTTATGCAAAAAGAGAAACCTACCGGTTATAGCTGGCCGTTTTTATTGCTGGGAAAAAGTATTTTGATACTGGAAAAATATCAGATAGTTACCTACCCGGCTTATGTACTTATTGACCCGGAAGGCCGTATTGCCATGGCTCCGGCGCCTATGCCCGGTAATAATTTACAGCAATATATTTTCACTCGGATGAATGCATTCAAAAAAAGAGCTAAAAATTGACAGGCTTTCAATATCTTTGCAAAATAATTGAGCTTGTCAGTTTAAGCCATTAAGGAACAATAGTTGATAAGAATAATTTTCAATTTAAACATATCATGATTGGATTTATTAAAAAGGTATTAGGAGACAAAGCTTTGCGCGACAATAAAGCAATTTCTCCTATCGTTAACAAAGTTAAAGAAGCTTATAACGAGATTAAAAACCTGAGTAACGATGAGTTGCGTGCAAAGACACAGGAGTTCAAAGAGAAAGTATCTTCCTATATTTCCGATAATGAGAAAGAGATGGCCGGGCTCAAACAAAGGATTGAGGATGAGCAGGATATGCCCATGCATGAGAAGGAGAAAATTTATGATCGTATTGATAAACTTTCTACGGAAATCTACGACAAAACACAAGAGATACTGGATAAACTGCTACCGGAAGCCTTTGCCGTTATGAAAGAAACCACTCGTCGTTTCAAAGACAATCCGGAAGTTGTGGTAACGGCAAACGACTGGGACCGCCATTTGGCCACTGTTCTGGATAATGTGAGAATTAAAGGAGACAAAGCCTACTATAAAAACCAGTGGATGTCCGGTGGAAATCTGATTACCTGGGATATGGTGCCTTACGATGTGCAGCTTTTCGGTGGTGTTGTATTGCATCAGGGTAAGATTGCCGAAATGGCAACAGGGGAAGGAAAAACCCTTGTGGCTACGCTGCCTGTTTACCTGAATGCCCTGCCTGGAAAAGGGGTACATGTGGTTACCGTGAACGATTATCTGGCAAAACGCGACTCCGAATGGATAGGCATGTTGTTGATGTTCCATGGTATGAGAGTTGATTGTATTGACAAACATGAGCCCAATACCGCCGAACGTCGTAACGCTTACCTTTCGGAAGTTACCTACGGAACCAACAATGAATTCGGTTTTGATTATTTGCGTGACAATATGACAGGGGATCCGGCAGAAATGGTACAACGCGAACCTTATTACAGTATTGTGGATGAAGTTGACTCTGTTTTAATTGATGATGCCCGTACACCGCTTATCATTTCAGGGCCTACGCCAAAAGGCGAAAAACACGAATTTGACGCTCTGAAAGGAGATGTGGAAAAATTGTTCAATGCTCAGAAAAATCTTGTGTCTCATCTTATCTCCGATGCGCGCCGCATTTTAAAAGACAATCCGAAGTCAGAAGATCTCACCAAAGCCGGTGACCTGATTTTTACAGCTTACCACGGTCTTCCGAAAAACCATGCACTGATTAAGCTTCTTAGTGAAGAGGGAAACAAAGCCCTCATGCAAAAGCGCGAAAGTTTCTATCTGCAGGAACAGGCCAAAAACATGCACATTATAGATGATGAACTCTATTTTGTCATCGATGAACAGAACAACTCTTCCGACCTTACGGAAAAAGGTATTGACCTGCTGACAGCATCCTATAACGATCCCAATTTTTTCATCCTTCCCAATATTGGAGAACGTATCGCTGAGCTGGAAAAACAAGATCTGGATGAAAAAGACCTCCTGCAAAAGAAAAATGAAATGATTACCGATTATTCTATCAAATCGGAACGGGTTCATACGGTTACTCAGCTATTAAAAGCCTATACACTTTTTGAAAAGAATGTGGAATATGTTATCATGGATAACAAAATCAAGATTGTTGATGAACAAACCGGGCGTATAATGGAAGGCCGTCGTTATTCTGACGGTTTGCACCAGGCTCTTGAAGCAAAAGAAAATGTAAAAGTTGAAGCGGCAACGCAAACTTATGCTACGGTTACTTTGCAGAACTATTTCAGAATGTATAAGAAACTTGCCGGGATGACCGGTACTGCCGAAACGGAAGCCGGTGAGTTTTGGGATATTTACAAGCTGGATGTTGTAGTAATACCCACCAACAAACCCATAATAAGAGAGGACCGGCAGGATTTGGTTTATAAGACAAAACGGGAAAAGTACACGGCAATAATTGATGAAATTGAAAATCTGGTAAACTTAAAAAGACCATCTCTCGTAGGAACTACTTCCGTAGAAACATCGGAGTTGTTGAGCAAGATGTTGATCCGGAGGCATATCGAACATAACATCCTGAATGCCAAATTACACTTTAAGGAGGCACAGATTATTAGAGAAGCCGGACATGCTGCAAGAGTAACTATTGCCACTAATATGGCCGGCCGCGGTACAGATATCAAACTGGGCCCCGGAGTGGTTGAGGCAGGCGGGTTGGCGATAATCGGTACAGAAAGACATGATTCGAGGCGTGTTGACAGGCAGCTGCGTGGTCGTGCAGGCCGCCAGGGCGATCCTGGAAGTTCCCAGTTTTATGTTTCGCTGGAGGACGACCTTATGCGTATGTTCAGCTCGGGACGTGTTGCCGGAATTATGGACCGCCTCGGACTGAAAGAGGGGGAAGTTATTCAGCACTCTATGATTACCAAATCTATCGAACGGGCACAAAGGAAAGTAGAAGAAAACAACTTTGGTATCAGAAAGCGTTTGCTGGAGTATGATGACATTATGAACTCGCAAAGGGAGGTTATCTATAGAAAACGCCGGCATGCCCTCTTTGGCGACCGCCTTGCAGTAGATATTTCCAACATGATGTTTGACCTCTGCGAACAGATCGTTACTGAAAATCAGGAAAATAGTGACTTTAAAACTTTTGAAATACAGCTTTTGCGTGTGCTTTCTACCGAATCGGTGGTTACTGAAAAAGAGTTTCTGTCGATGCCTCCCGAAGAGATTACCGAAAAGCTTTTTGAAAAGGTTTACAAATCATATCTGCAAAAGCGCGAACGTCTCATCTTGCAGACTTTCCCCGTAGTAAAGGATGTGTATGAAAATCAGACACAGTACGAAAATATTGCTATCCCTTTTTATGATGGACAAAAACAGGTTCAGATTATTGCTAACCTGAAAAAAGCCGTCGAAACGGAAGGAAAAGAAATTGCCCTTGCTTTTGAAAAAGGTATTGTCCTCTCTACCATTGACGAAGCCTGGAAAGAGCAACTACGCGAAATGGACGACCTGAAACAGTCTGTCCAGAATGCTTCTTACGAGCAAAAAGACCCGCTGTTGATTTATAAGTTTGAGTCGTTTAACCTTTTCAAACTGATGATCGAAAAAATCAACAACGATGTAGTCTCCTACCTTATCAGAGGAGATATTTACAATCCGAACCAGCAGGCATTCAGGGAAGCTAAAATCAACCGTGGTATTGACCGCTCTCAGATTCGGGAAGAACGTGGAGACTTGCTCTCGCAAGCATATGCCGACACAAAGCAACACAAGAAACCACAGCCTGTTAAAGTAGCCAAAAAGGTTGGGCGTAACGATCCCTGCCCTTGTGGCAGCGGAAAGAAATATAAAAACTGTTGTGGGAAAAATGCGTAAATTTGCTGCAGACGCAACAGAATATTTTACCATGAAAAACTATGCTAAACTATTCCTGATTCCCATTATCGGAATATTCATGCTCAGCTTAGCCGCTTGTAACAAGTATCCCGTTAATCCTGAAATTAAGGTGTTCAGCTACCTCAAACCTGTTATTAATCCGCCGGATACTTTTCAAATTGTATACAATATTAGTACCTATGGTGATAAAATCGCTAAAGTTCTTTTTAAGGAAAACGCCGTGTGGCTCGTTGAAAAACTGGGATCAGACCAGGTGATGCTGAAAGCGTTAAGCGATTCTTCAACACTGTTCATTAATAACAAAGATACACTAGCCATGAAAGGCAGTAAACAATATTTTTTTATTGTCAACAATAATAATTATACGAATTTTACCAATTATTTTGTACAGTTTACAAAGCTGCCCCTCAGTTACAACAACTTTGAACCGAAATTTAAGTAGCGTCTGTCCATAAAGCCAAGAGTCTGGAATGGAAAGTTCGCTAACAAGGCTTGCGAGTTTTGAGTATCAGGAGTCCCGATGTAGCT
>CAZRAW010000068.1:0-11832 GCA_964598065.1 uncultured Lentimicrobiaceae bacterium | reverse complement strand
GTATGAAAAGAGAAAATGGCAATCTGCTTTTTGTAAAGGACAAGGCAGGCAATGTGTTTGAGTTAAAAAATAAGCTGAATGAAAACTTATCTTGATTGTTTGCCCTGTTTTGTAGAACAGGCGTTGCGGGCTTCGCGCATTGCTACGGATGATGACAAATTGATAAAGCAGGTGCTGGATGATGTGGGTGATATGATAAAAGAAATTCCCATGGAAAATACGCCTGCCGAGTCGGGAACGCTGATATACGGAAAGATACGGGAGATTACAGGGGTGGCTGATCCTTACCGGAAGATAAAGCAACAACATATTGCCGAAGCCAAAGCGCTTTATCCTGAGTTGGAAAAAATGGTGGCTGATTCGGACGATTCTTTGCTTACTGCTATCCGGCTGGCTATAGCCGGAAATGTTATTGATCTCGGTATTAACAAAACCTTTGATATTGTGGTTGATGTAAAAAAAATCCTGAAGCAGGATTTTGGTATTTTCGATTATAAAGCTTTTAAAACTAAACTTACTGCCGCTGAAAATATTCTGTACATCGGCGACAATGCCGGCGAATCGGTTTTTGATAAAATATTGATTAAACAGTTGAAAAGGCGGGTAAAATATGCTGTCCGTTCACAACCTATCATAAACGATGGCACCATGGAAGATGCCCTGTCTTCAGGGTTAGATGAAGTGGCGGAGCTGATTGAGTCGGGCAGCATTGCGCCGGGAACCATCCTGAACCGGTGTACACCGGAGTTTATGGGGATTTACCGGAATGCCGACATGGTCATCAGCAAAGGTCAGGGAAATTATGAAGGGCTGTCGGACGAAAAACGTTCCATCTTCTTTATGCTGAAAGCAAAATGTCCGGTTATTGCCCGCCATTTGGGAGTGAAAGAAGGAGATATTGTATTAAAAGGAATAAATTTGTAAAACTTTAGGTACTTTAAACTTTAGACACTTAACTTATGTATAAATATCTTTTTGGTCCGGTACCATCGCGCAGGCTGGGCATGTCGCTGGGGGTGGATTTGGTTCCGCACAAAGTGTGTTCTCTCAACTGTGTGTATTGCGAATGCGGACGTACAACAAAACTAACTACGGAACGCAAAGAATACATCCCGTATGATGGTGTGGTGCAGGAGCTAACCGATTATCTGAGTAACAATCCGCATCCGGATTACATTACTTTTTCGGGTTCGGGCGAGCCTACACTCAACAGCCGGATTGGTGATGTGCTGCATTTCATTAAAACACACAGCAAGACTCCGGTGGCAGTACTTACCAATGGCACACTGTTTTATGACAAAGATGTTCGCAAGGAACTTCTTGAAGCTGATGTGGTGCTCCCCTCACTCGATGCGGCGGAAGATTTGGCTTTTCGTAAAATTAACCGGCCGTGGCGTGAACTGGATATCCCCCGATACATTCAGGGTCTTGTTGATTTCCGTGAAGAATACAAAGGGCAAATTTGGTTAGAAGTGTTGATTATTCCCGGTTTGAATGATACTAAAGAAAACCTGCAGGCACTGAAAACGGCTTTTTTGAAAATAAATCCGGAGGAAATACAGTTGAATACCCTCGACCGTCCGGGTGCTGTGGAAAATATACGTGCAGCCACACGCAAAGAGTTACAGGAAGTCGTCGATTTTTGGAATTTGCCTCAGGTGAAAATCATCGCTGCCGCTCCCGACCGGAAAAAGATTGTCTCCTACCGCGATGACATGGAATCGGCTATTCTGGAAACCATCAAACGTCGTCCCTGTACACTTGAAGATATGCATAAAATTCTCGGTCTTCATATCAATGAAATCAATAAGTATCTCGATGTGCTTGAAGACGAGAAAAAAATTATTTCGGTACGCGAAAACCGCGGACTGTTTTACAGAGATGTTCTGCAGCAGGAGCCCTAAACAGGCTCTACCTTACCACTTCCTTTATTATTAAGTGGATGTCCATAAAGTCAAGAGTCTGGAATAGAAAGTTCGCTAACAAGGCTTGCGAGTTTTGAGTATCAGGAGTCCCGATGTAGCTTTTGTAAGGTTTTTACTTTAAAAACCAACAAAAAGCACAATCGGGATGACTGGTATGAAAAACGAGTATAACGAAGTTAGCGGACTTTATAGACAGACTCTGTTTAATGGATGTCCAATCCGTTCATCATATAGAGGGAATGTTCCAGTGTGGGTAAAATTTCCCTAAGGTATTCGTTTACTGCTTTCCGGCTTCCCGGCAGGGTATAAATTAAGGTTTCATCAATGGTTCCTGCCACCGCCCGGCTAATGAGTGCATTGGGTTTTTTCATGCCGTATTTTACACGGATTAGTTCCATTATGCCGGTAATTTCTTTTTGAAGCATGGGCTTCACCACATCAGGGGTGATATCCCTTTTCCCGATGCCGGTTCCGCCGGTTGTGATGATAATGTCGAAATGCTTTGCTATAGCATCTTCCAAGGATTTTTGCAATAATATTGCATCGTCGGGGATGATCAACTTATCAAATTCAAAATGTCGGTTACGGGACAAAAGAAATTCTCCGGTTATCTTTTCAGTCAATGGTCCGCTTTTGTCTTCGTACACTCCGTGGCTGGCACGATCGCTTAGGGTAATAATCTTAATTTTTAAGATGCGTGGATGGTATTGAAAAAATCTGCCTGGCCTGAGCTCTCCGCCTTTCAGTACCTTAACAAAGATACCCTCTTTGGGCATGACACAGTTTCCCACTTCACGAAAAATGGCGCAATTGTCACCATGACATTTTTTGCCAATTTGTGTAACCATGAGTTCAATGTCGCCCGAAACAAACTTGTCGAGAGGTGCGGTTTTATATAATTCCATTCCGCGGGTTGTGATGTTTTCTGCAAACTCACCATATTTGATTTCGCGTTTGGCCTCATCGGAAAATTTTTCTATACTTTCCACCCCAAGAAGGCTTACCTGTCTGTGCCACGGGCCGGAATGTGCATCTCCGGGAATCCCGATATCGGTTAATTGAATGCTGTCAACAGGTCTTTTTATCGTCCCTTTTTTTTCTGAAATATTGACTGAAGTTACTTCAAACATTTTCATCTATATTATTGTTATACCTTTATTTTTTTTATAAGGTGAACATTCTCCATGTGCATGGCTTTGTCAACAGCTTTGCACATATCGTAAACTGTTAACAGACCCACCTGAACACCTGTCAGAGCTTCCATCTCCACCCCGGTTTGTCCGATACATTTTGCCATACACGAAACATGAACACCATTTTCCTTTAAAGTAGCTTTTACGGATACTTTGGTCAGCATAATCGGGTGGCAAAGTGGTATTAGTTCGCTGGTTTTCTTGGCTGCTTGTATGCCGGCAATCTCAGAAACTGTCAGCACATCCCCTTTTTTCATTTGGTTTTCGTTAATCAAAGCGACTGTTTCGGCTTGTAGATGAATAAAACCTTCGGCAAACGCCGTACGGGTCTGTTGTGGCTTTCCGGCCACATCCACCATATTGGCCTTACCCTTTTCATCGATATGTGTCAGTTTCATGATTTTAGATTTTTATTTTTTTACTTCTTTTCTAAATAAGAAATATCTGGTTTATTATTATTCTTTGTGATATGGAAGCTCCATTCCGATACATTTTGCATGCATTCGTTTTGCTCATAAAACACTATCCTCCAATGCCGTAAAACTTTCCGGATTTGTTTTTTGTTCCGACTTCGGGCTTATTCATCACCGCCATGTCAAATGCCCGGTTAATACTTGTCTTTTTAACATTAAATGCCATTTCGTTAAACAGACAGGGCTTAATGTCACCGTTGGCGGTAAGCCGCAGCCGGTTACAATTTTTGCAATCGCCACCGTTGCCGCCTTCAACAATGGAAAACTCACCGGTTTGCAGGTTCATTTGATGAATAAAGCGTATTTGTAAATCATTTTCTTTACAAAAAGCGGCTACTTCCCGGGCATCCGGCTCATTACTGCTTTTAAAAACCACGCAATTTATCTTGACAGGCTGCAAACAGGCTTCTTTGGCGGCATGTATTCCATCAAAAACCCTCCGGATATCTCCGCCACGGGTAATTTCTTTGTAGTGTGATGGAGATATTGTATCCAGACTAATGTTTATCCGGTTAAGTCCGGCTTCTTTCAACGGTTTTGCAAATTGAGCCAATAAAATTCCGTTGGTTGTCATGGATAAATCGGTTATCCCTTCAACGGAAGCTATCATTCCAACCAAATCAACAATTCCTTTCCTAACCAAAGGTTCACCACCGGTAAGTCGCACCTTTGTAATCCCTTTGGCGGCTCCTTTTTTTACAACTGTGAGTATCTCTTCAAAAGAAAGAATATCCTTGTGTTGCATGAGTTTAATACCTTTTTCCGGCATACAATAAACGCACCTGAGGTTGCAGCGGTCAGTAACCGAAATGCGAAGGTAATTCAGTTTTCTGTTATATTGGTCGTACATCTACAAAGTCTCCTTTATTTAATTCGGTAACGCCTCGTTCCACTACCATAAGTCCATCGGCATAGGATAAAGCGTTGATGTGAGCCGAGCCATGATATTCGATGGGCTTTATAGCGCCGTCGGCAGTTATTTTCACCGGTTCAAATGCTTTTCGTGTTGCATTTTTTCGTTTAAAGTACTGATCAAGGGGTAATTTATACATCTTGGGAAAATAGTGGTTGCCCATGATACCATAAATTAACGGTTTTATGAGCATGTCGAACTGAACAAAAGCAGCAACCGGATTTCCGGGAACCCCGACAAACCATTTATCCTTTTTGGTTCCGAAAATGGTTTTTTTACCCGGCTTGGTGGCTATCCCGTGAAAATGGACATAAAATCCGGTTTCTATTAAAACTGCCGGAACAAAATCGTAATCGCCCATAGAAACGGCGCCCGACATAATCACAAGGTCGGCTTTTCCCAGAGCTTTGTCAAGCATGGTTTGTATGCTCTCCTTTGTGTCTTTTGCAATTCCGAGATAGTCAACCGGCAATCCCATAGCTTTTGCCTGTGTTACTATCTGGCAGGCATTGCTGTTTCTGATTTGCGAAAGCGCCGGTTTTATATCCGGTTCCACCAGTTCATTCCCGGTAGAAACTATCGCTACACGCGGTTGTTTATAAACTTTGATTCTAACGGCACCTGCCGAAGCCAACACCGGAATGTGTTTTTCTTTTATCAGCGTCCCGCTTTTTAGCAACACTTCGTCGGTTTTGATGTCTTCGCCTGTTAAACAGATGTTGGGTTTGGTATTCTCCCCGGTAAAAACAATTTGGTTTTCTCCTGCGTTTTTGGTCTGTTCCACCATGATAACGACATCTGCACCCCTCGGAATGGGTGCTCCGGTCATAATCTTTGCGCATTGGTTTTTCCCAATTGTTTTTTGCGGCCAGACGCCGGCAGGAATCACCTCCACAACATCCAAAAGGTTTTTAAGGTCGTCGTTACGGCATGCATAGCCATCCATAGCTGACTTGTTGAAAGGAGGCATGTCCATGTCCGACCGGATATCTTCGGCTAAAACCCGGTGTACCGATTGTTCAAAACCGACTGTCTCAACGCCAAGAGTGTGGACATTTTCCATAATGTGTAGGTATGCTTCTTCGTAGGATATCATTTCACAAATTGTTTAAAAAATGAATAATTTTACGCTGGCAACTAATAAAACACTTGCCAACAGGATTTTTACTCTATACTGACTAAATTTCACGCTGCTAAAATACGATCCCATGAAGCCCCCTGCCAATCCTACGGCAGCCCATAGCAGAATTTGGGAGGCTGGATGAAAATGCTGATTAAAATAAAGTCCCGTAAGTCCTGCTGAAGAATTCAAAAAAATGAATAATGCTGAGATTCCGGCTGTTTCCTTAACGTTGGCCCAATGCATCAACAGCAGGATGGGGCTCAGGATAATTCCGCCTCCAATGCCAATCATGCCGGAAAAGAAGCCCACAACAGCGCCAATTCCTACAGAGAGAAAAAAGGGTGGTGTTTTTGAAATTTCGTATTCGCCTCTGGGACTAATGACTAACCGGCTAATGGCAATCAGTAAAAAGATGCCCAGAATAATTTTATAGGCATGAGGGTTGATGAGCATTTTTGCCCCGAGAAAAGCCATGGGGATAGAACCAAGGATAAACGGTAACAGAACACTGAATTTAAAGTATCCTTTTTTGAAGAATGAGTAGAAGGAAATGCCGGCAACAAACAGATTGAGGGTTAAAGCCGATGATTTCATGGTGTACTGTTCAAAGCCGAACAGAGCCATTAATGCAAGGTAGCCACTTGCCCCGCCGTGTCCTACCGATGCATACAGCGCGGCAAGGATAAAGATGGCTATGATAAAAATGTAATCCATTCTGTGATATATTAAAATAAAAGTCCCTTTCCATAATTATGGAAAGGGACCTCAAAGCCAATATCTTTTTGCTATTGCCTTTTCTCGTTATCTCCTTTCCAATTCATCCTGGTTTAACAGAATTCGGGAGGTACAAACATTTCTATCTGCACCCATCGGAGTACTTTTCGTGGCTTGCGCTTTAGCAAAGCACTCTCGGAGTTTTAAATACAGCCCAAAATTAGTTAAAAATATATATGTCAATAGTTTTATTTGTAGATAGAATGATTCTAAATTATAGGTGTTCGGATTTGATTTGATGGAATTGTCAAAGTTAAACAAGAACCTCCTCCACTTTAATCAAAGTTACGGAAAGTTTCATAAAAGGTAAAACTATGCAAGATAAATAATAAATTTGCTTTCTGAAAGTTGTCTTTATACTAAATGGATAGATGCAAAAACCCGGTTTTTCTGTTTTACTGCTAATATTGCTTACAGCTTTTCCTGCGGTTTTGCTTTCGCAGACGGCCGTTCTCAAGGGAATTGTGGAAAATGAAAAAGGCAAGTCGATAGAATTGGTGAATGTGCAGATTGTAGGGACAAAGCTGGGGGTTACAACCGACCAAAAGGGTTTTTTTCATTTGCAGGTTCCGTCCGGCCGGGATTTGCATATCGTCATCAGTTATATCGGCTATCGCCGGCAGGATACTGTGCTGCGGTTGTCTCCGGGAGAGGTAAAGACAATACATTTCCGGCTTCGGAGAATAACGACGAATCTGCCTGGTTTTGTGGTGCATGATGAGCAGTTGCGTACGGAAAATATTGTACGGCTTAATCCGCACGATGCTATTATTGCTCCGGCAGTGTCAGGGGGAGTGGAGGGTTTAATCAAAACCCTGCCGGGGGTTTCATCCAACAATGAGCTAAGCTCGCAGTATTCGGTGCGGGGCGGAAATTATGATGAGAACTTAGTGTATGTGGATGGCATTGAGATTTACCGGCCTTTTCTGGTGAACAGCGGACGACAAGAAGGTCTTAGCTTCATTAATCCGGCTCTGGTGTCGAGTATCCTGTTCTCAGCAGGCGGTTTCGGTGTGCAGTACGGCGATAAGATGTCGTCGGTACTGGATATTCGCTATCGCCATCCCACACAGTTTGGCGCCGGTATTTCGCTGAGTTTTCTCGGCGCCGACCTGAATGTAGGCGGAACCGACAAAAGCAAGCGATTTACATATCTTTTTGGAGCGCGTTACAAAACCAACCGTTATCTGTTGGCAAGTCTGCAAACCAAAGGAAATTACCAGCCTGATTTTACTGATTTTCAAGGACTTTTTACTTACAGGCTGAACAAAAAGTGGGATGTTTCGCTGCTGACTTATTTTTCGCTGAATAAGTACAAGGTGGTGCCTGCCGACCGGCAAACCGATTTCGGGACGGTACAGCAAAGCCTTAGATTCACGGTCTATTTTGATGGGCAGGAAGTGGATAAATATAACATGTTTCAGTCGGGACTGACCTTTAAATATCATCCGAACAGCAATACTCAACTACGGTTCATCGCATCTGTGTTTCAGACAAATGAGTCGGAGACTTATGATGTGCAGGGACAATACTGGATAGGACAGGTGGGAAATCGTACGCAGAAGAAAAACCAGGGCGAGGCGGTGCAGACGCTGGGGGTGGGGACCTATCTCGAACATGCCCGTAACTATTTCAATGCCCGTGTTTTTACGTTTTCGCATAGAGGATCTTTGTTATATAATGGTAATCTGTTACTGTGGGGAGCACGGTATCAGTTTCAGCAGGTGGACGATGTGCTTCACGAATGGGAGCTGAACGATTCGACCGGCTATTCGCTGCCCAATCCGGTGGATAAACCCGGAAATCCCAATCCTTCACACAGCAATTTGAATTTATACTATTTCGCTCATGCACACAATACACTGAATATTCATCGTGTTTCGGCTTATACTTCCGACCGGTGGGATTTTCAACTGAAAAACAAAAGTCGACTTTCGCTGACCGCCGGAGTGCGACTTTATTGGTGGAGTTATGCCAACGAGTTCCTGATGAGTCCGCGCATGAACCTTTCCTACAAGCCATTTGCCAATCCCAATCTTGTTTTTCGCTTTGCTTCGGGGGTTTATTATCAGCCACCTTTTTATCGCGAGATGCGCAACATGGACGGAAGTCTTAACCCCAATATCAAATCGCAGCGTGCCATTAATTTTATTCTTGGTGGTGATTATCGTTTTCAGATGTGGAACCGACCGTATATTTTTACCACGGAAGCATATTACAAAAAGCTGGACCATTTGATTCCTTATGAGGTGGATAATCTGCGGATTCGCTATTATGCCAACCTGACGGCCAAAGGCTATGCTGCAGGAATTGATTTTAAGCTTTACGGTGAGTTTGTGAAAGGAATTGATAGCTGGATTACGCTGTCGTTAATGAAAACGGCTCAAAATGTTTTGGGCGATTATTACTACAATTACTATAACGCAGCCGGAAAAAAGCTCCCACCGGGAAAAACCGTTTCGGCAGTGGACAGTGTGAAAGTGGAGCCGGGCTACATTCCGCGGCCTACCGACAGGCGGGTAAATTTCACCATCTATTTCCAGGATTACATTCCGCATCATAAACAGTTCAAAGTACATTTACGCTTGCTGTTCGGAACCGGCCTGCCCTTTGGCCCGCCGCAGTCGCAGCCCTACCAGCAGACATTGCGCATGCCGCCTTACCGCCGGGTGGATATCGGTTTTTCGTGGAACCCGTTAGACAGAAAAGTGAAGCACATATCGCACAAAACCGTCAAATCCATGTGGATTAGTCTGGAAATATTCAATCTTTTCCAGACTTACAACACGGTTTCATATACTTGGATAAAGGATATTTACAACCGTTCGTTTGCCATTCCTAACTACCTCACCACGAGGCGGGTTAATTTGAAAGTTGCGTTTAAGTTTTAGTAAGTAGTTCACTACCAGCTAATACTTCAATTTCAAAGAGATTTCTTTTAGTTTTCCGAACCTGCCAAAAAGTTGTAATAATTAACGAGTTTCACAAAATCAACCTGTTTCCGGATATGTATTTTTTCCTTTTTTATGTACTGGCTCAACCTTCTTTTTTGTTTTGGGAAAAGCTGCAGGAAGTCTTTATTTCTCGGAACGGGAACAGCGGCATTGTTCCCTGTTTTTACATAAAAATTATAAATCATCTTTGAAAAATGTTCGGGTTGTGCGGGTTTGTATGGACGTGCTGGTTGTGCCTCCAGCAGATCAACCGTATATTTTATGAGCCCTGTGGCTTTGCCGGGGACGAGTACCTGAAAATATCCGGAGACAATTTTGTTTTTTGTCCTGTGAAAAGAAGAATAAATGAAGGTGGTATCATGAATAACATAATTCTTTATTTTACTGTCTTTATGCTTGAGGGTATATACTTTATTATCAGGTGCCTTGTATTCAATATAACCAGAATAAATATTATAGCGAAGAGGGATTACCAGCGATTTTAAGCCGTTTTTCTCAATCAACCTGCCATCCTGAAAAGTCCTGTTGAGATAGGGATTCCCGGCAACAGTTGTATTGGCAAATAAAGCATCACGCCTTAGGGTTTCCCGGTCGTGGCTGATTTCGTTCGCCAGTTCCAGAGAATTTGTTGCGTTTTGTGCCAAGGCATTGAATCCAATAAAAATAAACAGGATAACTGAGAGACACTTTTTTATAGTCATGGTATGTAGTTTTTAATGGGTTTGATTCTTTAAAATTATGATTTTATAAAGACCAAAGTTATGGAAGAAATAGTATATGCCGAACAGATTATTAAAAAATATTAATTTTATTTAGATTGTATTAAAATAGTGCTTATCTTTGCAATGCAATTAAGTTTAAAAATGACTTAAATGCAGGTTAATTTTTTGGGTTTGCCCTTATTTCTGAGGGCTTTAGGTTAATGTTGAAAATGCTTCAGTCGTCTGACCGAAGCATTTTCGTTTTTGTGTTGGTATCATTTGTCAAACAAAAAGCCGGGCGTTATCTTCGAATTATTAACTCCAATAATGCCAAATGAATTTTAAAATGTGCAGAAAAAGACAGGCTTGTTTTATTCAAAAGTTAGAATTGACTTTTTAATGATTTCCAATGCTTGCATAAGTTCCTCTTCGGTGATAACCAGCGGAGGTGCAAAACGAATAATATGATCGTGTGTGGGTTTTGCCAACAAGCCGTTTTCGGCCATGTTAACGCAGACATCCCATGCTGTTTTGCCGCCTTTGGGACGAATAACCACTGCGTTAAGTAAGCCTTTCCCGCGGACAGTTTTTATCATATCAGACGGGATTTTTTTTATTTCATCACGAAAAAGCTTGCCGAGTTTTTCAGCCCTGTCTGCCAGTTTTTCTTCTTTTACGACTTCAAGAGCAGCTATAGCCACCCGTGCAGCGATGGGGTTCCCGCCAAAAGTTGAACCGTGTTCGCCGGGTTTAATGCTCAGCATTATCTCATCATCAGCGAGAACGGCTGAGATGGGATAAACTCCGCCGGATAGCGCTTTGCCGAGAATCAACACATCAGGACGTACACCCTCATGATCGCAGGCCAGTAGTTTTCCCGTACGGGCAATACCTGTTTGCACTTCGTCGGCAATAAACAGAACATTTTTAGCTTTACACAGTCCATAAGCTTTTTTCAGGTAGCCTTCATCGGGAACCATAACGCCGGCTTCTCCCTGAATAGGCTCTACGAGAAAACCTGCCACATTAGGATCTTCAAGCGCTTTTTCCAATGCCGGAATATTGTTGTAAGGAATGGTAATGAATCCCGGCGTATAGGGGCCGAAATCATTTCTGGCGATGGGATCAGTTGACATAGAAATGATCGTAATGGTACGACCGTGGAAATTGTCGGCACAAACAATTATTTTTGCATGATTCTCAGGAATTCCCTTTTTGGTATAAGCCCATTTGCGGCAAAGTTTAAGAGCGGTTTCATCACCCTCGGCTCCGGAGTTCATTGGTAAAATTTTATCGTAGCCGAAATATTCAGTAACATATTTTTCATAAACTCCCAGCGAATCGTTATAAAAAGCTCTCGAAGTGAGGGTGAGCTTTTGAGCCTGATCTGTAAGGGCCTTTACAATTTTAGGATGGCAATGTCCTTGATTTATAGCTGAATATGCTGAGAGAAAGTCAAAATATTCCTTTCCTTCCACATCCCAGACACGGGCGCCTTTTCCTTTGGCCAAAACAACCGAAAGAGGATGGTAATTATGTGCACCATATTTGTCCTCCAGCTCCATGACCGTTTTTGAAGTGAGTTTTTCTGACATGTTCTTATTTTTTAAGTGATTAATTTATAATACTCTTTGTGAGAATATATTTTCTTGTTTTTTTAATTTACAAAAGTAGCTTAATAAAATGTAAATTTACAAGGTGGAAAGCAGAATTCAGGGTTTTACTTAGAGGGTTACAAAAGATGCCGGAAGGGTAGAAGCAACAATTCAAAAAACT
>CAZRAW010000067.1:0-11913 GCA_964598065.1 uncultured Lentimicrobiaceae bacterium | reverse complement strand
AAAAAATGATCCTTTTTCTTTATGTGGGAACTACTGGATTCGAACCAGTGACCCTCTGCTTGTAAGGCAGATGCTCTGAACCAACTGAGCTAAGCTCCCTTTTCGGGATTTGAGGCTGCAAATATACATTGATATTTTAAATGACCAAATCGTTTTTCAAATTTTTCATTTTGCTTGTAATATTTATCTTTTGTTAGCTTTGCAAGATAAGTTTGAAAAAATTGAAAGGCCTGAAAATAAGCATACTCCTTTTTTTTATTCTCCTTATTGTGGGGTTAAGCTCATGTTCTGTGCAAAAGTTTGTCCCGAAAGGTAAGTATCTTGTTAACAACAGCAAAGTAATACTTACCAATAAATCATATCCTGAAATAAAAACCTCGGAACTTAGACCTTATACACAACCCAGACGCAATAAAAAATTCCTGTTTTGGCGTGCCAAGCTGTGGAATTATTATCAAAATGAAAAAAAACATACCAAATTTAGTGAATGGCGTAATAAAAAATTTGGTGAGCAACCGGTTTATTTTTACAGCGAAGACGCAGTACGGAATGCCCTTAATATGAAAAAATATCTCGGTGATATCGGTTTCTTTCATTCCAGAGTTGATCATTCTTTTAATTATCTGAAAAAGAATAAATTAGTGAATATTGTTTATAAGGTTATGCCTGCCAAACCCTATCACTATGATACCGTTCGCTTTGTTATAGAAGATACTACCTTAAATCCTTTTTTAAAGAAACAGATTGCAAATTGCTTATTGAAAAAGGGCGATATCTATAATGCCTATACCATGGATGATGAACGCGACAGAATTACACAAGCACTTCGTAACCAGGGATATTATTATTTTAACAGAAACTATATTCAGTTTTTGGTTGATACCAACTTTCGGCAACATGCAGCCAGTGTAAAAATTGATATTTTACCGAGAGAAGTAACAAATGTTAATTTTCCCGGAAAGGTAACTTACCTGCCGCATAAACGTTATTTTCTTGATTCCGTAAATGTAATTCCCGATTTCGACCCGATGAAACCACACAGTTATCGTCGTATGGATCACATTATCAGGTTCAGGAAGGATACAACGGCTTATCACTATAATTATTTTTGCCGACAACCCGGTCGCTTTGCACTGGTAACATTTGACAATGCCATCAATTTGAAACCTGGTATGCCCTATTCGGATAAGTCTGTGAAAAAAACTTACGAGCCATTGTTTAATTACAGGATACTCAGGACGACAAACATTAGTTTTAAACCTGCAAAAACAGCTTTGGAAGACACTACCGGAAACGTTGGTTATCTGAACGCCCGTATTCAGATGCAAACGGGAAAACTGAACAGTATTTCCATAGAAGCCGTTGGTACTAACTCCAGTGGCGATCTGGGAATGAACGGGATACTCTCTTTCGTTAATAAAAATGTTTTTCGCCGTGCCGAAGTTTTTAGTTTGCGTTTTATGGGTGGATTTGAAGCACAGCATCTTGCCAGACTTCCTTCCGGCTCGGCCACAACTTCAGCAAGCAGGGGGAATGGTCTTTTCAACACCTTCGAAGCAGGAGTTAATGCATCGGTAACCTTTCCGATGACTTTATTCCCTTTCAGGAAATACCGCGTAAGTGGAATGGCGCAGACCCGGCTCGGAGTGGGATATGGTTACAAAGTGCGTCCGTATTATTCGCAAAGTATAAGTAATATTGAATTCAGCTATTCCTGGAAACAAGGCCATTATCTTAAGTATGTACTGACGCCTGTTAACCTGAACTTTGTAAAGGTTAACCCCACGCCTGAGTTTCAAAGAATTCTTGAAAAGGAAACCAATCAACGACTTAAAGAGCAGTATTCCGACCACATGATTGCCGGTTTGCGTTACAGTATTATTTTCAATAACCAGAAATTGCATCGTGCGGGGAACTTTGATTATGTCCGCCTCGATCTGGAGACTTCGGGAAATATGTTCCGTGCAATAAACGGGCTTTTCGGAGGGACGACAGACTCCCTGGGTTATTACACACTTTTTGGGGTTCCTTATTCACAATATTTCCGTTTTAATCTTGATTATCGCCATTATATTCAGTTTGATAACCAGGGCAAGGCACTGGTTTTTCGCGGACTTGTGGGGATGGTTGTGCCATATTTAAATTCTGCCGTTGTCCCTTATGAAAAAGGTTTTTTTGCCGGTGGAGCAAATGGTATGCGGGCATGGCGGTTTCGTACGCTGGGGCCGGGTTCATTTGCCGGCGCTGGTGATTACGAACGGGTAGGAGATCTCCAGTTAGAGGCCAATATGGAATACCGGTTTCCTATCATAAGCTTTTTTAAGGGTGCTTTTTTTATAGATGCGGGAAATATATGGAACCTGAAAGAAACAAGTACTTTCCCGGGAGGAGAATTTTCCTGGAATACTTTTGCCAAAGAGATTGCTATCGATACAGGTCTGGGTGTTCGTCTTGATTTTTCGTTTTTTATTTTCAGAGTCGATTTTGCCGTTCCTTTACAGGATCCTGCTTATCCTCTAGGCAAACGCTGGCGTTTAGACTATCTTCATTGGAAAAATGTAGTCATTAATTTTGGTATTGGCTACCCGTTCTAACTTTATCTGATATGAATGCTGAACAGGAAATTAAAGGTATTCGCCGCCATTTTCATTATGAGCCTACCGGCGATCAGCAAATGGCTATTCGCCATATCGCTGCCTTTGGTATCAGCCGGAAACCCAATCCCATGTATTTGCTGAAAGGTTATGCCGGAACGGGTAAGACCAGCCTGGTGAGCGCATTTGTGAACCTTCTCAACGAAACCGGCCGGAAATTTGTGCTGATGGCGCCCACGGGCAGGGCTGCCAAAGTGCTGGCACAATACACCGGCTTTTCCGCTTATACGATTCATCGGCGTATTTATCATACGGTTACTCAAAAAGATGGCCGCCGAAAGCTTATCCTTTCGCAAAACAAAATGCAAAATACTGTTTTTATCGTCGATGAAGCTTCCATGATTAGCGATTATTCGCTGGACAAAGGCATGGTGGAGTCGGCAGGCAGTTTGTTAGACGATTTGATGCAGTTTGTTTTTGCACAAAACGGAAATAAACTACTGCTAGTGGGCGACACGGCACAACTTCCTCCGGTGGGACTGGATATAAGCCCTGCACTGGATCCCGATTATCTGCGTAACACTTTTAACCTGACGGCTTTTTCTTTTGAAATGCGGGAGGTTATGCGCCAGGCTCTGGATTCAGGGATATTGAAATCGGCTACTTTCCTGCGAAGCAAAATTGAAGAAGATGCGATTGAACCGCCTTTCTTTTTACAGCAGAATTTTGAGCATGATGTCCTGATTATTGAAGATGGATACATGCTGGAAGATTTGATGCAAACGGCCTTTTCGGGAAACGAAGATACCGGCAGTATCGTGATTACCCGTAGTAACAAAAGTGCAAATCTTTACAATGAGCAAATACGCAGCCGCATACAGCTCAGGGAGTCGGTTTTGGAAGCTGGGGATAAAATTATGGTAGTGAAAAATAACTATTTCTGGCTTTCGCCTGAATCAAAAGCCGGTTTTATTGCCAATGGCGACCTGGCTTATGTTGTGCGGGTAAATCATTTGGAGGAGATGTATGGTTTCCTGTTTGCTGAGGCGGAAATTCAAATGTCTGATTACCCGGAAGAAAAAGAGCTTACCGTAAAATTGTTGTTGGAAACACTTTCGTCACCGGGTTCCGATATTTCTGCCGAAGAACAACGTCGGCTGTTTGATGAAATATCATTGGATTATATGTCAATTCCACAACGCCGGAAACGGTTGGAGGCAGTGAAAAAAGATCCTTATTTCAATGCGCTTCATGTGAAATATGCCTACGCAATTACCTGTCATAAAACACAGGGAGGACAATGGCCGGTTGTTTTCGTGGATCAGGGATATGTGAATAAAGAACAGTTAAATACAGAATACCTTCGGTGGCTCTATACCGCCTTCACAAGAGCTACGAAAAAAGTGTTTCTCACGAATTTCAATCCGGAATTTTTTGATTAATCCAAATGTTTTTCTAACCAGGGGAGCAGCCGCCGGGCAGCTTTTTCGCCGGACTTTATGATGTTTGCCGTTTGCTTGAAATCAGCCCAGGAGGTATCGCCCATATGACAACTGATGACTTTGTCAGCATTACTGACTTTTAGTTTGGTAAGATGATAATTACGGATATTCTCAGCCCGTTGCATGATGTCAACACCGCTTTTTAAATCGACTCTGTCTTTGATGGAACGGCTCACATCCACACCGATAATCAGTTCGTTTTCAGATTTCCTGAAATATTGTGTGGGGACGAGGTTGGAAACGCCGCCATCTACCAGTAAGTACTTTCCCCATTTTACCGGTGGCAGGTATCCGGGAATGGATGAACTGGCACGAATAGCAAGACGAAGGCTCCCTTTTTTTAGCAAGACTTCTTCTCCTGTGAGTAAATCGCTGGTAATGGCGGAAAAGCGAAGCGGAAGTTTTTCGATGAGATGGTCAGGATAATTATGGTAGGCTTTTTCTACCAGCTCAATATCATAAATACTGGGATTGGCCAGGGTTTTAAACAGTGATAGTCCGACCTTGATGCGCCCCATTGCCGAAATGGCTTTGCTTTTCAGGTCTTTACCACTTTTGTCGATGGCAGCAAAATCGTCAAAATTAAATCCTTCAAAAACGGGATGTTCGATGAAATGATAGGTTAACTCTTCCACGGCATCGGCATTTTGATAAAGCGCATAAGCACCGCCTACCATGGCTCCCATACTGCAACCTGCGATACGGGCAATGGGAATTTTTTCTTTCTCGAGAACACGCAAAACTCCAACGTGAGCCAGCCCGCGGGCTCCGCCTCCTCCTAAAGCAATAGCCAGTTTTTTCATAATTAAAATTTTGATAAAAATACAATAAACAGGAAATTATAACATACTAATTCTTTTTCAGGAGATAGAGTGGAAGAAGTAAAATAAGAAGACTGCTGCCGAAAATAATTCCTGTTCCAGGACCTCCGGCTTGTGCGCCTAATCCAATGACAAAAGCAATGATGGCGGCAAAAAAAGATTGTGCCTGCGACTCTATGGAGAGGACAGAAGCGGTGGCTTTGTCGTCCGATTTTTCGGTAACGAAAGCTACGCCAATAGGCTTTCTGAGGTTTTCATTGAGCATAATCATCACAAAACCGAGAATGGAAAGGGCGTACCAATGAAGCAGATAAAAAATGCCAGCCGCTATGCCCAGCGCAATGCCGGCAAACATGGTGAGGTTCATGGGACGACTGAAGTGGGCGAATTTTTTTAGAAACAGACCCGAAGAACGTGAGGCCTGTGCCGTCAACAGGTAAAGGAAAAAGTAAGTGATGCCCACTACGATAGCACTCTTTTGCATTTTTTTCATGGGAGCAAGCCAGGGAAGGGTTATGGCAAGGCTTACCATAACCGGCTGGATGTAATCCTTTACAGCCCTGTAATAACCGGTATGCAGCGACAGGCTGGTAAGAATACGCAGCAGACTGAACTCTTTGAGGCTCGTAACAACGGCATTCCAAACTTCCCGGAATTTTTCACGGACACTTTTCTTTTCCTGTTTGTCGAATTCGCCGTCAAGATAGCCGGGATATGACCATATCAACAGCATGTCGAGAAAATAGGGGATAACCGAAAAGGCAAAGATAATCCGGTAGCTGCCATAATAAAAAACCATAGTCCCCGCAATGATGGAGGCTATGGCCGAGCCTGTCTGCGACCATGAACGTGTATGTCCGTAGTAATCAACTTTTTGGTTTGTCCTTCCCCGGCGCTTTAAATACTGAAAAATCATAGCTTTGTGAACTCCCGAACGAAAAGCATCAGCCAGAGCAAACAACATCATAGCCAGTATCAAAAGTCCGAAATGCTTTGAAAAGTAAAAGGTTACGAAAGAAAGGATATAAACCAAAAAAGAGGCAATGAGTGTTTTTTTCCTTCCAAGAATATCGGCTACAAGACCGCTGGGAATTTCAAACAGCATGATAGTTATCTCCCGAACCGAATAAAGCAGTCCTATTTTGATGTAATCGATGCCTTTTTCAAGAAAAAACAGAATGAGAAAAGACTCGTAAAAACGCAGGTTTTTTAAAAAACCGTAAAGTCCGAATTTGTAATATTGCCCGTTTTTTTCAATCTTTTGCATCGTAAAGCGAAAATAAGGATTTCCGGCCCATGCTTTTCCTTAGTCATCAAAATATTTCTTTATTTTAGCGAGAGACTTCCGGCAACCAAAATGTATCTTTATGAAAAAACTTATTGTTTCGTATCTGTCAAAAACTTCCCGTACCGGATGGCTATTGCTGATTATTGTGCTGCAACTTCTGTTTGTGTACGCTTTTCACGGGCTTTTTTCGTTTAGCGTGGAGAAAATCAGGGCGTTGTCTAATGGTATGGGAATTCCTGATGCCCGCATGTTTTATACTTATTCGCAGTTGCAAAACATGTTTCGGCATTATGGCACGGAAGGCCGCGAGATGTATCTGCGTCTCCAGTGGATCGATATGGTTTATCCGCTGGTTTATTCCACTCTGCTGGCCAGCTTGCTGTACTTAGTGTATAAAAATACCCGTCTTGAAAATATGGTTTTTGTTCCGTTTGTTGCTGCCCTGTTCGATTATGCCGAGAATATTTTACTTCGCATTAGCATCCTCTCTTTTCCGAATATGCAGGAAGGAATTATCCGCATAGCCGGTCCGGTAACACTTTTTAAATGGCTGCTTGTATTTTTTGCTTTCTTTTTGCTGCTGTTTGGGCTTATATGGCGCGTGACTCACCAATGGTTTAAGAAAAAGCAAGCCGGTCGATAAGATTTTTCAGGGAGGCAATTCCGGCTAATTCCTGTTTTCTCAGGAATGATTGTCCTTAATTACCCGTTTGTCTCTGAACAACCGGCGGAAATAAGTTTTGTAAATCTTTTGTATATTCCATTGCAACTGGCGAATGACGCTTCTCGGTTTACTGGAGATTGTTGAGCTTAAACTTCCGTTGTGCGATCCCTGCTCAACCAATGGCGGGTGTGCCCAGTACATTTTCACAACACCTCTTTCAACGAGTGTGTTGTGCCACCAGTCGATGACTTCATTACATTTGTGTTGTTTTATATCGTTGAGAATATTTTTAGCGCCTTCCAAATCAATAAGATAAGCACCGGCCATGCGCTGTGTTGTTGCCCGAAACAGATGTTTCCCACTCCTCGTCTCCCAAAATGATGGGAACCTGAGGGCGCTATTTTCCAGCGATATGAGGAAGCCTTTTTCTAAGTTATTGATTTCATCTGCCATTTTCTTAAGGCCTCTGGTGAAATCTCCTAGAAAAAACGGGTCGTTTTCAAAGATGAGAGCGTATTGATTTTTTCTTTTCACCATTTTCTCATAAGCAAGAATATGGTTCAGCGTGCAGGAGAGTGTGCCTGCCGCCATTTTTACAGAGATATTCCCGGTAAAATATTTTCTTAGAATGTCCTCATTAAAAAACTTCGGATCGCCGTCGGTAACGAATTCAAAATTCAGGTTGTGTTCCCTGAACAGGTCTGTGACGCGCTTTTCGTGAAGCTCGTATCCTTTCAGGGCATGAATCACATAAATTCCGTCTATTTCCAACGTACTAACCATATTCCGCAGCTTATTAGGCAGGCCTTTTCGTCGTGGCAAAGATACAATTTATGACGGGACTATGGATTATAGTAAATAGCATGTACTATATTTGGGCTGGCTAATCCGTCAACGATTTCCACAGCCTCAAAAGATCAACAAAATCCGTCTTCCGGAATTATCGTAACACTACTTTTGAATCAGGTTTGACTGAACCAGACTGTAACTTGTGATATGATTGTTCACCTGCCGTGTCCATTTAATAAGTCCGTAATGAGGAGCAAAATAGAACTGATAGCGCACTGTGTCGGGCGTTCCTTCTGTTTTTTTTACCTCGGTGTGATATACATCGGTATAATCTTTGCCATTTAACTTTAAGTCTTTCAGTTTTTGCAGGTTGGTATAAAATCCGGGATTGTTTCCAAGCCGTTGTTCTACGCCCATCGGAAAACCGGGAGCAAAGGCCAGCAGGTAGTTCCCATTTTTGTAAAAAAGCCAGTACAGGTCGTGCATTTCGCCGCTTCCTGTTGAAGGATTACCGGCATTGATGGAGCTTTTTACGATGTTTAAATCGGTGGTGGTGTCGTAAGTCATGTCAACAGCACCAAAGCTATAAGCGCCGGCAACATTGTTCGGACTGTGAAAGCCAATATAGGAGGAAACGTCGGAAACGGTAAGGTTATGCAGGCTTTTGGTACTGTCATTCTGATAAGTCCATTTGCTCTGCTTCTGAAACTGGCAATATTGCTTAAACTGGTTGCTGATTTTGTAATAGGGGTAGCTATTTTCTAACTTATTGCATGAACTGAAAAAAACACCCACGGCAAGTAGCAACAATAATTTCACCGAATTATTCATCTGTTTTGGCTTTGCTTTTTATTAATGATCCTGCTTTAATTTATTTATTTTACTTTTACAAAATTAATACATAATAACGGATATGCCTGGAAATAGTTTTGGAAAAATTTTACGACTGACGAGTTTTGGCGAGTCGCATGGAAAAGCCATTGGAGGTGTGATAGATGGCTTTCCGGCCGGCGTGAATGTTGACTTGGATTTTGTACAAAAAGAGTTAGAAAGAAGGCGTCCGGGACAGTCAAAATGGGTTACGGCGAGGCAGGAAGCCGACCGGCTGGAGGTGCTTTCCGGGGTTTTTGAAGGAAAATCTACCGGAACGCCCATTGGCTTTCTGGTGTGGAACAAGGATCAGCATTCGGCTGACTATTCGCATCTCAAAAAAGCTTACCGCCCTTCGCATGCCGATTATACTTATGAGAAAAAGTATGGTTTTCGCGATTACCGTGGCGGCGGACGTTCGTCGGCACGTGAAACCGTTGCCCGCGTGGTGGCCGGCGCTTTTGCTAAAATGCTGCTGAAGAAAGCCGGCATTGAAATTACGGCTTTTGTGCATAGCATAGGAGAGGTGTCCCTTCCGGGAAATTACGATACGCTTGATTTGTCCAAAACGGAAGAATCACCTATGCGTTGTCCTGATAAAGAAACGACAGATAAGATGTTGCACCTTTTGGAAAAGACTGCCAAAGAGGGCGATACGTTAGGGGGAACCATTTTGTGTATTGCCAAAAATGTTCCTGTGGGATTGGGGGAACCGGTTTTTGACAAACTACATGCCGACCTTGGAAAAGCTATGTTAAGTATCAATGCGGTGAAAGGTTTTGAAATTGGCTCGGGATTTTCCGCTGCCCGCATGAAAGGTTCCGAACACAACGATTTATTTGTGAAACAGGGTAAACGGCTCACCACGCAGACGAACCGGTCGGGGGGTATTCAGGGTGGTATTTCCAACGGGAATGACATCTTTTTTAAGGTAGCTTTTAAACCTATTGCTACCATTATGAAAAGCCAGCCTTCTTTTGATACCGAAGGAAACGAGATTATCCTCGAAGGAAAGGGCCGTCATGATGTTACCGTTGTGCCGCGTGCGGTGCCCATTGTGGAAGCTATGGCTGCACTGGTATTGGCCGACCATCTGCTGCGGAACACGCTCTCCGATATTAAATCGATATTTCACAAGATTTAATCCCTTTTTCCCTAATTTTGACCATCGAAAAACAAACATACCGATTGTGACTGTTTCTATGGGGAAAATTTATTTTTTGTTTCTTTTTGTACTGATTTGCATGCAGGTAATGCCTGTTGCGGCACAAAGCGACTCGGCTGCTATTTCCCGTGACACCACTCAGGTGAAACCGGACAGTACCTCGATTTACTATTTTGTCGGCTCGCTGGATAACCTGAAGTCGGGCAAACTTACCTATGTGGATACTACCCTTACCTTTTTTCACCAGTATGCCCCCATTGAAGCAAAGAATCGCATGTATAACACCCTGAGTAATATAGGGCTCGCTTCCTATAACAGAGTTTTTTCGCCTTCCGTTTCCGTGGGCTATGTAACGAAGTCCCGTGTTTTTGCACCTTATATGCATTACAACGATCAGGTGAGATATTACAAACTTATGCGTCCCTATACAGAGCTGCAGTATGTTATGGGGCCTGCAAAAGAACAGAACCTTGGGGTAACCTTTTCCCGGAAAATGTCCAAGCAGTTTACTTTTGGTGTGGATTTGTATCTCGTAAATGCTCCGGGAAGTTATTTCAACAGTAAGTCGAGTGATAATTATGTCTATTTTACAAGCCGTTATCATACGAAAAACAGGCGTTATGGTATTATCGGGAATTATTTGCACAATAAGGTAATTGCCCATGAGAACGGAGGTATTACCGCAGATAGTCTTTTTACCGAGAATCTTGAGAAAGACCGAAAAGTTATTCCGGTCGGACTAAAAACTGCACAAAACATGGTGAAAGCGTCCGGATTTTATGTGGAGCAGTATTTCAACCTGCAAAAGCCCGGCATGCGGAAGGATTCGACCCGCCGAAGACTGAGTGGCGGTAGCATCTCCTATGCACTTCTGTATCAACGTAATCAGATGGTTTATACGGACATGGAAGCTGCTTCCGATACGGGATTTTACGCGGCTTTCCCTGCCGTTTTCGACACATTGGGGACATACGATTCGATTTATCAGCTCAAAATCAGAAATCGTTTTCTCTGGTCAAGTCTGGCTTATAACGAAGCCAAACTCAGCCGGGTGTTTCGTGCCTGGTTCGGGACGAATTATGATCACATTATCCAAACGTTGCCTTATGATTTATCGAAATACATTAATAATCAGTTAATTCCTTTCGGCGGCATTTCATTGAAACTTTTTCAGCGTAGCTTTTTAAATGCTTCCGCCGAGATGGTTGTGGGAGGTTACAATAATGGTGACTTAAAGATTAAGGGTAGCCTGTTGCAATATCTAGGCTCAGTGGAGAAAAATATAGGACAACTTTATTTTAGTGTAATATTTGATAACAGAAAGCCTGCCTGGTACTTTACCAAATACAGCTCAAATCGTTTTAACTGGAAGCTCCACTTGCAGAAAGAGCGGCTTTTTATTTTTACCGGTGAGTACCGGTATAAATCCATACGTGCCGGAGCCACTTTTCAGTCGTTGGGCAACTACACCTATTTTAATGATTCGGTATATCCGCAACAGGCCGCCAATCCGGGGAGCGTATTGCAGGTTTATGCTGATGGCACCATCCCGATGCATTATTTTGGTATTAACCTGAGGGCGGTTTATCAAACTACTTCCATGTCTGCTTTCCTTCATTTGCCTGTCTTTACGGGAAAAATGGATCTCTTTTTTAAAAAATGGATTTTTAAACATGCTGCCCATTTACAAACAGGCATTCAGCTTTCTTATTTTACAAGTTATTATGCCGATGCTTATATGCCTGAATTACGGGCTTTTTATTCTCAACATAACAAAAAAATCGGGGATTATCTCTATTTGGATATTTACGGCTCAATGAAAATTAAAAGTTTCCGCTTCTTTTTGCAAGGGAAAAATATGCTGGGCCTTTTGGGCAAAAATTATCACTACTATAATTCACCCGGATACCCCGGCGCCGATGCCGGTTTTTACCTCGGCGTCAGCTGGAAATTGTACAATTGATTTTTGAGACGTTGGACAAAATGTAAACTTTAGCCATCAAGTTCAAGAGGGAAGATTTTCTTCTTTTTCTTTTGACTTGAAAAATAATGATTTTTTCTCCTCTTTAAAAAGTTGAATTTATTGTTGAATTTAAGCCTTCAAATCTTAGGGTTTATTATGAAATAACGTATCTGGAATCGGCGAAGTAATTTTGTACTTTTTCAAGATAGGGCGGAGCGTTAAAAAAATGTTTAGTAAACATTTTTAGCGAACGAGCC
>CAZRAW010000066.1:1497-11967 GCA_964598065.1 uncultured Lentimicrobiaceae bacterium | reverse complement strand
AAAAAGGGCAAAAGAACGAGTCAAAACGGATAGGTTATTTCATAACAATCCCTTAACGGGCCGTTTGAATGATAAAAATTCATAAGAACCTTATTATATGGCAATAAAAGCAGAGGAATATCAGGCTGACAAAGCGAGATAAAGGCATGGAAAACGTCTTTGCCTTTTTCAAATCTTTCACTAATAAACTTTTTTATTGTCATTACGACCAATGCTATTTTATTTTACCTTTGCAGCGCATTAATTAAGACACTTTATAAATAATTATGAGAAGGATTATTCCGATTATTGTGCTTATGACCAGCTTTTTGGTTCTGGGGTGTAATAGTATCAAGGGGAATCAGGAGAAAGGCATTGCTATTAATAAGGATAGTGCTACAAGTAGCGTTACGCCGGAAGAGCTTCCCTATACTGCCTTTCTAAAAAAGGTATGGAACTTTGAAAAACATCCAAAAAAGTGGATTTATGAAGGAGATGAGCCTTCTGTCATAGACTTTTATGCCGTTTGGTGCGTCCCCTGTAAACGCCTTGCTCCCATCATGGACGAGATGGCAAAAAAGTATGATGGCAAAGTAAAATTTTACAAAGTGGATGTGGACAAAGAAAGTAGGCTGGCTTCTGTTTTCCAAATCAGAAGTATTCCTGCCGTTTTATTTATCCCCACACACGGCAAGCCCCTGATGCAGGTCGGGTTGTTGCCTCACGATACCTATGTACGGATTATTGATGAACAACTACTCCATAAAAAACCGAAAACAAAAAAACAGTAAATCTTTAAATAACAGATATCATAATTGAAATGGAACATTTAACAAAACAAACTTTCTTAAAAAAAGTATTTAACTACGAATCCAACAAAGATTGGAAATTTGAAGGTAAATTACCTTGTATTATTGATTTTTATGCTGACTGGTGCCAGCCCTGTAAAATTGTTGCTCCTATTCTTGAGGAGCTTTCTGTTGAATTTGACGGAAAAATCAATATTTACAAAGTAAACACCGAGCAGGAAGTGGAACTGGCTTCTGCATTTGGCATCCGCAGTATCCCTTCCATGCTGTTCTGTCCTGCCGAAGGTCAGCCCCAGATGGCAGTAGGCGCCTTGCCAAAGGAAACACTTATTCAGGCCATTAACGACGTTTTACTGAAAAAACAAGAAGTAGAAAAGTAAGCCTGTTCAGGACTTAAAAAGGCTGCAATCCCCAAGGTTTTGTAGCCTTTTTTATTTTATTCCGCCGCTAACATGATGAGTAAAGAAACCGTTCTTCTTCCGATAGCATACCTGCCGCCCGTAAGCTGGTTTTCGCTGTTGCTTAAACATCCTGTTCGGATAGAGCAGTACGAAACCTATCAAAGGCAGAGCTATCGTAACCGTTGTCTGATTTATTCGGAGCGTGGCATCCTGCCGCTGTCTATTCCGGTGAGTAAGCCAAAGGGAAACCACACACTCACCTCGGAAGTGGATATTTATAATGATGGCAAATGGTATCTGAAACACTGGCGGGCCATTCAGTCGGCCTACGAAGCCTCTCCCTATTTTCTTTATTATAAAGATGAATTTAAGGATTTTTACAACGATAGTTTTGAAAAACTTTTTGATTTCGACATGCAGTTGATTCTCAAATTATGCGAAATTATGGAAATTCACCCGCAGATAAGTTTTACCGATAAATTTGAGAAAGACCCCGCTGACACTATTGATCTTCGAAACACATTCTCACCCAAAAAACCGCTGCCTTATACCTTCCCCGGATACATACAGGTTTTCTCAGGCCGACACGGTTTCCTGTCCGACCTGAGTGTCCCGGACCTGCTTTTCAACCTCGGACCGGAAAGTAAAAGTTATCTGGCAAAAATTAAGCTGCATTATCCCTGACAACTCCCAAACTTCAAACTCCAAACCTCGAACCAATCTTCTCCTAATCGGGATAAGCTATGCGTATATGATGGATATTAAGCAGCTTTTTCTTCAGTACTTTTTTAGCGATAGTAATCTCTTTAAGCGTAATAGGAGCATTACTAAACTGGTTTGATTCCATCATCGAGTTCACGATAAGTTCTACCAGATCATTTATTTTCTGTTCAGTAGGATTAACAAGGCTACGGGATGCCGCCTCTACCGAATCGGCCATCATAATTACCGCAGTTTCTCTCGAAAATGGAACCGGACCGTGGTAGCGGAATTCTGTTTCATTCACTTCCATTCCCGGATTGAGTTTACGTTCAAGCCGGTAAAAATATTCGACTCTGCGTGTTCCGTGATGTGTTCTTATAAAGTCAATAATCTGTTCGGGAAGGTGAGCTTTTCTTGCCATCTCAATACCGGTCAGCACATGCCCGACAATAATCCGGGCACTCTCCTCATAGCTCAATTCATCGTGCGGATTATAACCTTCCGGTTGATTTTCAACAAAGAACAGGGGATGTTTCATCTTACCAATATCATGATAAAGTGAGCCGGTACGTGCCAGCAGGGCATCACCACCAATTACGAACAGCACCTCGGAGGCAAGGTTAGCTACTTGCATAGAGTGCTGAAAAGTACCGGGGGCCTTTTCTCCCAATTCACGTAAAAGAGTATTGTTGGTATTGGAAAGCTCCAAAAGGGTCAGTTGGGTAACCAGACCAAACACTTTCTCGTAAACAAAAATAAAAGGGAAAGCAAGTAAAATCAATAAGGAGCTACCTGCAAGCATCAGGATAAAGCGTAAAGAAATACTTGTGAAAGAGGCTTCCTGAACCATTAACATACTGAAATACACCAAGACATAGGCAAGAAAAACCAATAGTGACGTTTTTACCAAATGCCACCGTTTTGAAAGTTGTCCCATAGAAAAAACAGCTACAAAACCTGCAATAAATTGTGTATAGAAGAACTCAAAACTATTGGGAGCATAAAAGCCGAGCAGCATGAGCGTAATCAGATAGATCACCAAAGCTCCCCTGCGGTCCAGAAAAACCGCACAAATAACAGGCAAAATGGTGTACGGAATAAGATAGCTCCACGAAGGATAATGGGAAAAAACGTAAAAGGAGATAATCAACAATACCACCTGTGTTCCCACCAGCAGATGCAATTTCCTGAGTTCCTTGTAAATGGACGGCATGAACGACATTAGGAACATCAGCTCTATAAAAAACAGCAATGAAATCAATAATATCCTGCCGGTATATACATATTTCCAGGCAGCGGAATTTCCAATCTCCTGCTCATATTCCTGCTTCAGCGAAATCAGTTGCTGGTATTTCTGAGGAGTAACCAGTTCGCCTTGCGAAATAATCAGCTCGCCTTTTTGTACCAGCCCCACGGTAGGAGAAATTTTTGAAAGCAGCTCCTGCCGCATCATATCCGTCTTTTTCTGATCATAAATAACGTTCTGTACCAGCGAATTATTAAACAAATTGAACAGCATCAGACTATCGGCGCTGTTGAGCTGACGAAGATAATTAATGGCATAGTCATCGGCCTCTTTCACCGTATAGAGTTGCGACAGATTATAATCTTTTACCTCATTATTTCTAATGAGCTTGATTTGATACGTTTTGCCCTTCCCTTCGAGAATAGGATCAAGACGGATAACACCCTGCTCCACCTGATCATAAACAGACAATAAAGCATCGAGATAGGTAATGGAATCCTGTTGGCTCACTAAAGAATCTGATTTACTGCCTACAAAATGCCAGTTTTCGCCAAAATTCTTAATCAACCGTGCCCTTCCGGCCTTTGTAGCCTCATCGTTGTATTGAAAATAGGGTTTAAGATTTTTCAGCACTTCCTGCCTCTCTTTGGACAACTGCTTGTCGGTCTTTAATATGGAGAAATCAAACGGAGCATACAGGTCTTTGTGCTTCCATGGTTTACCAATACTAAACTCATACTTAAAAATCCGTTCACGAGGACTCACTGCAACCACGATAATGATGGCCACCACAAAAGTCAATATTTTGATCAGATCGTATGAATATTGTTGTAATTTTGGAAAAAGAGACTTCATTTTAATTTATCTTGCAACAAAAATACGAAAACCTGGATTTCTACATTAACAAACATTTATTATGAATAAAGCCATTTGCATTCTTCCGCTGGTTCCCGTTCGCGAAAAGCCTTCGGACAAAAGCCAAATGATTAATCAACTGCTTTTCGGTGATTTGGCACAAGTTAAAGAGCATAATAAAGGTTGGATTCTAATAGAAACTATTCACGACAACTACCCGGGTTGGGTTGACGAAAAACAACTGGCATTTCCCTCTATGGCATTTTTTGAGCACATGGAGAAAGAAGAAGCCGTTTTTCTAACCGAAAAATTTATTGATGTCTGTGATAATAATGGTAACAGCCTGTCACTGATTATGGGAAACAGGTTGCCGGCTTTCGAAGAAAATATTTTCTTTGTGGGAGATACCGGCTATTCCCTGCCGAAAAGCGTTCGGCTCTTACGAGGAAAACAAAAGCCAAATGTTGTGGTTGAAACAGCAAAGGGATATCTCGGAAGTCCTTATCTCTGGGGCGGACGTTCCTATTTCGGTAATGACTGTTCGGGTTTTACTCAAATAGTTTATCGCATGTGCGGGTATAACCTTTTGCGCGACAGCTCACAACAGGCCGAACAGGGTAGCATCATTAGCTTTATCGAAGAAGCAAAAATGGCCGATCTTGCATTTTTTGAGGATGAAGAAGGACGCATCATGCATGTGGGTATTTTGCTCAACAACCATCAAATTATTCATTCTTCGGGTCAGGTACGTATTGACACCATCGACCATGAGGGTATTTTTAACGAAGACTTTAAAAAATACACCCACAAACTCAGATTTATCAAGCGAATTATTGCATAGCCACAACTATAAAATAACCGAAGTCCAATGAAGTCAGGATGTTTTTCGTAAATTCTCCGTTTATCTTTAAACAACTTCATAAAAAACCGTGATCGAAGTCCGGGCTAAGATCTTCTTTTTTTCTCTTAATCGAGAATAACAATCTCATGACTTATCTTTGCGGCCCTGCGTAACATTTCCGTTACACCGCAATAACGGTCTTGTGAAAGGTTAACTGCTTTTTCGAGTTTGTCCATGGGAAGATCTTTCCCTTTGAAAATATATTTAATATTGATAGTGTGATATATTTTGGGATGCACATCGGTGAGTTCGCCTTCAACCTCCACATCAAAATAATCGGGGACTATGCGCATCTTACCAAGAATGGAAATGACATCCATAGCAGTGCATCCGGCCAAAGAAACCAGCGTTAAGGATTTGGGCCGGGGGCCTCGATTTTCGCCTCCCACAGATTCCGCTGCATCTATCATGAAGTTAAAGCCACCGACTTTGGCTTCAAATGCCATTTTACCGGCCCATGTTGTATGAACTTTTGTTCCCATAATATTATCTTTTAAAATTTGCACAAATTTAAACAAAAATCTTTTGGTGCTGCGGAGGAAAATTATCCTCCGCAAACGATTTTATTGCATGCGTACACAATACGATCAGAATCCCACACCGGCAGGAGGAGTTTCCTGGTTGTTCATGCTTTTTTGCCGCTTTTGCCGGTAATTATTAATAATGTAAGAAAGGTTAAGAGAAATAATGGGCCATTCCATCCGGAACACCGAATGAGAATAAAAGCCGATACCCGAAGCCGTGGATTCATAATGCGCAGTGCCGAGAAAATCACGTGCAGACAAGGTTAAATTCAGCTTGCGTTTGAAAAAATCTTTTCGAACAGCGAGATTAGTATAGAAAAAACCTTTGCGGGTACCCTGAATGGTTACCGTCGGACTGCGGTAAATGCCCATCAGCTGAAGCCTGAAATTGTGTTTCAGACTAAACGAAGCAGTCATTCTTCCTGACCAGTTGGTAGAATTAGCCGCCACATCCGATCCTTGTAAATTGCCTTCAAGGCGATAATGATACAGGTTTAAACTGGCATAAAGGCCAAACCATTTCACAGGTTTCAGATTTGCCATCAACTCTGCCCCCAATGCAAAATCCTTGTTCAGGTTTTGGCTGGTATGGATCATAACGCCGGATGTATCAAGTACCCTGATTCGCGTAATTTTATTAGTGGTTTTCCTGTAATAAGCTTGAAACGAAAGAAAAGATGTGGAGAAAATTTTCTGCAATCCCAGTTCGTAGGAGTCGATGTACTCCGGCTCCAGTTCGGGATTCCCCACCCAGATGTTATAGGGGTCGATAATCCTGGGAAACGGATTCAGGCTCCACTGTCTCGGGCGGTTAATGCGCCTGCTGTAGCTGGAATAAACCTGGTAGTTTTTGGAAAGCTGGTACGACAAATGTATTGTTGGAAAATAGTCGAGCCTGTTAATTTTAAACGGCGTTTTCCCGTTGTGATTATTCACATTCCGGTCGGTATATTCCGTCCGGAAACCCAGCTCATAGCCAAAACTTTTATAGACATCCTCAAAGCTGACATAAGCCGAATGAATGTTTCGTTTAAAATCCACAATATTGTTGTACTTCTCATTAGCGACCCATTCGTTTGTTGCCGTATCAAAAGGTTCGTACGTGTATTTGCCCGATTCATTGTAAAAACGGCTTTGATATCCCGCCTCAAATTTTCCTTTTTTACCTATGGGGAGAGTGTAATCCAGTTTTACCCGCAAATTAAAAGAGCTGTCCACTGTACGGGTTCGCAGGCTGGAAGGATTCATTCCAAGATCGTTCCACAAGGAATCAGTATTATAATTGGACTGATTTTCCTTATCAATGCTGTTCTTACCCGAGTAATATGCATAAGCCTCTATTTGATGCCCTGAATTATTGAATTTGTGCAAAAAATCAGCTTGTGCGGTGTAGTAATGTCCCCAGCGGTTTGAATGGCTAATCGAATTTGAATAATTATCCGTCGTTGCAGGAACAGTATAAATATATATTTTACTGCTATTGTTCATCCCGAAACCATAACCGCCATAATCTCCGGAAAGAGTAAGTGTCGACTTCTTGTCCGGATAATAATCAAGTCCCCCGGTCAGCCCAAAACCTTTGCGATTTCGGATGCCATCAATATTTGTAATCCGGTAGTTTGTGGTATCCCCGGCATAAGTTAAGTCCTGCGAATTCATACTCATATACATATCTCTGTAACTCCCATTGGCGGATACAAACACATTTATTTTTTTGGTACGATAGCCGAGCAACGCATTCCCTCTATATCTTTTTCTGTTACCTGCAGAAGCATTTACCACACCATTGACTCCCAGTTTTCTGTCCTTTTTCAGAATAATATTCAAAATTCCGCCAACACCTTCAGGGTCATATTTTGCGGAAGGGTTGGTGATAATTTCAATACGCTGAATTGTAGCGGCCGGAATCTGCTGCAGAGCATCGTTCCCTTTCAGCACACTGGGATGGCCATTAATAAGTACCTGAAAATTGGAAGATCCGCGCAAGGTAACATTACCGTTCAAATCCACATTAACCGAAGGTACGTTTTCCAGTACATCTACGGCAGAACCTGCCGAAGCCATCAGGTCTTTGGATACGTTTACCACTTCTTTATCCACCTGATAAGAGATTCTGGAGCGGCTGGCTTTTACCACTACCCCCTGTAAAGTGGCAGCAACAGGCTCAAGATAAATCACGGGCAATTTTATTTGTCGTTGCGTATTTGCAACCTCAATATTATTGATGGTTTTTATCTTAAAACCCATAAAATGTATCATCATATAATAGTGTCCGTTTTTCACCCCTTTAAATTTAAAAGCACCATCTCTTTCCGTTATGGTTCCGTTAACCATGGTAGAATCGGGCAGGCTGTAAAGTACCACACTGGAATATTGCATCGGTATTTTATTCCCTTTTTGCTTTACTTTTCCGTAGATAACGCCACCGGAAATGGGAACGGCCATAAAATTTTCATTGTAAGGGCGCTGGGCAAATAGGGCCGAAGTCATAAAAAAGCCCAGCATTAAGACGGATATGCGCCGAATTATCGTTGTCATTTTATCTGATTATTTTCCTGAAATAAATGCTCTCGGCAACAATATTGCAGATAATGCAAAAATTACTTTCTTCATCCAATTCAATTTTCAGATGCAAAATTCCATTAATCTGCCAAGCTTAAAAAATATATTATACACGATGGGTAAAATAACAGACAAACCGGGGAATCCTGACGACCAACGAAAAGAAGGTGTTTTCTTTTTCCGGGAAATCAAAAGCCTTCAGGACTCCCGTTACATTTCATCTTCTTACAAAAAAAAAGACCTTCCCCTTCCCCGTAAAAGGAAAAAGAAGGCACGTAAAAAAATAAGCGTACCGGCTATTTCTGAACGATAGTTTCGTTATCCATGGCAACAGCCGATTTTTCAACCGTCATTTTCAAACCACCTGTACCCACTTCCAAAACAACAGTTTTTTCTTTAACCTCTGCAAGTTTTCCGTGAATACCACCGATGGTTACAACTTTATCTCCTTTTTTTAAATTTTCCCGGAACTTTTTCTGGGCTTTGCTCTTTTTGGTTTGTGGCATAATAAAAAAGAAATAGAATACTGCTAAAATTAAAAATAACGGCAATAATTGCATCCAGGAAGAGCTATCTCCTTTTGAAGCTTGTAATAATATAAATAATGCGTTCATCTTTAAGTAAATTAATTGTTTATATATTAATAATAATTTGACTATTCTTATCTGTTAGCTACTTAATTCGGCCTGACGCAACAGGCAATCTGCCTCTACCAGATCATAAAAAATATGTTCATCATTTCCCCTGCTGCGGTACCACATTTGCTTTAATGTGCAAAATTGTCCTTTCGGGTTTGGTATTGGCCAGCAACATGATACTTTTATTTTGATAGCCCATTTTGTAAGCGCTGTTAAATATCACCTCAATACTTGCCTCCTCGCCCGGCTTTACCGGTTTGTGAGGATATTTTCCCACGGTACAACCGCAACTTGTGTTTATTCTTTCAATTTTCAAATCGGATTTACCAGTATTTTTAAAATGGAAGCTGTATTTGACAATTTTGCCCTGAACCATTTTTCCAAAATTGTGAACCGTCTCGGAAAACGTCATAACAGGGGCGGCAGCAACAACCTGTTTCGAAACATTTGACTGCACAGGCTGATTTTTTGTATTTTGATTATTGCAGGCTGCCAAAACCATTAACCCTGCCAAAGAAAAAACAAACAGTATCTTTTTCATATCCATATTACTTTCCCCTTTTGCTTGCAAAGATAGTAACAGAACCTTTATAGACTACCATTTTATTTTTAAATCCCTGACATTTTAGCACATAAAAGTAGGTTCCATCCGGCAAGTTCCCACCATTCCAGTTGTTTTTGTAATTATCCGATTCGAAAACTTTTCTTCCGAAACGGTTAAAAATGACCAGCCGGGTCTTTTCATAATAAGCATCCAACGGCTTGTAATCCGTGGCAGATGCCGATTTAAGTCCGTTTTGAGTCCCTTGTGATGCATCTTTTGCCCTGATAACAAAATAATCGTTATAGCCATCGCCGTTGGGCGTAAATACATTGGGAATAAACAGCTCCACAGGAAGAATATCTACCTGATGTGTGTACAAAGTATCACAGCCCTGTTTATTATAAACCGTTAAATAAGCGGTATAAGTACCTACTTTATCAAAAGTATGCACAACCTCCTCCTGGGGATAAGAGGCCTGGTCTTTACCGAATTCCCAATAACTGTTTGAAATTTGAATGGTATCTTGTGAGAGGTTCTCGAAGGAGAAAGTGATGTGTGGATTTTGAATATAAGCCGTATCGGGAGACGCCTTGATTTTCACAACCGGATTGGGATAAGCACGGGTATAAAACGTGTCGGTAACCGCACAGCCATTCGGGTCGGTTACCCTTATGGAATAATATTGATGTGCACGCAAGCCAACGGCGATGGAATGATTGCCTGGAGCTATCTGAATAGGCTTCACGTTCCAGAAATATTGGTACTCCGCCGAAGTATATCCCCCGGAAGCGGTAGCTTTCACCTGCGCCGTATTACCAATATCCTGGCTGTCATCGGTACAGGTAAGCTGTAATTGTTTAAAGCTGATATTTATTTTTGGCCGCACCCCCATATGAAAAGCCTGACTGGTGCATGTAGCTCCCGATGCAGGATCAGTAACGGTAACCGTAAAATCAGTGGGCTGTGTTATCTTTACCGTAATGGAAGCCGTGGTATCGCCGTTTGACCATTTATATTTCAGACCATTCCGAGCCGGTACAGACAGCACGAAATCAGTATTATAGCACACAGGCGAAGGAACGCTCGATGTAATGGTACATGGAAGCTGGCTTTTCGCCGACTGGAAAGGCCAAACCACTAAAACAGCCAATGACCACAAAATCAGGAAAGATAATTTCGAATTTTTTCTCATGAAATTTATTACGTTTCCCACAAATTTAACAAGAGGACAAATGTAAAAATAAATCCGTAAAAAAACTTTTGGATATGCAGCATTTCTTTTCGGGCAAGATTCGGGATACAATTCCGC
>CAZRAW010000066.1:0-1397 GCA_964598065.1 uncultured Lentimicrobiaceae bacterium | reverse complement strand
CAAAGAAAGAACAAATAACGTTCTATCGCTACACAACTTTCCCTCCCCGGTTATCGTTCCAAAAGGAAGCTTTTTAAATCTTCCGGCTGATGACCTGTTTTCACGGTTTGTCTGGATCGTTTCAAACTTTCTGCCAGCCGTTGGGGGATATCCACTTTCACAGGAATTTCCTGCTCGACGGTTTGGTAAAATTTTGCCGGATGTGCCGTTTCGAGAAATATTCCCGTAACATTTTTTTCTTTCATGTAAGCCGACAATCCGAGGTAAGCGACTGCTCCGTGCGGATCTAAGATGTATTGCGTCCGGTTGTAAACATCAGCTATTGTCCTGCGGGTTTCCTCATCCGAGAAATGGTACGGACTGATATCCTTCCATACCGCTTCAAGCGAGTGGTCATAAAGTTCCTGAATACGGATAAGATTACTGGGGTTTCCCACATCCATGGCATTGGAAAGCGTGGGAACCGATGCCCGCGGACGGAAAGTTCCCGTTTCGAGATACTCCTGAAAGACATTGTTACGGTTGGCAGCAGCCACAAAACGCTCTACGGGAAGTCCTGATTTTTTGGCCAGCAAACCGGCAGTCAAATTGCCAAGATTTCCGGTCGGAACGGAAATAATCACCGGTTTATCCCTGTTTTTAAGCTGACCGTAAGCGTAAAAATAGTAAATGGCCTGGGGCAGCAACCTGGCAATATTGATGGAATTGGCAGAGGACAAATGTATTCGGTTTTTCAATTCCTCATCGGCGAAAGCAGCTTTTACCATCCGCTGACAGTCATCAAAGTTCCCGTTCACTTCCAATGCCGTGATATTTTTTCCCAAGGTGGTAAATTGTTTTTCCTGAAGCTTGCTGACTTTGTTTTTCGGATACAACACAACGACATCTACATTGAGCATGTCAAAAAAGCCGTGCGCTACGGCGCTGCCTGTATCGCCTGAAGTAGCTACCAAAATGGTTGTTTTATGAGTTGTAGAAAATTTGGACAGCAAACGTGCCAGCGTCCGTGCGCCCACATCTTTAAATGCCAGCGTAGGTCCGTGGAAAAGCTCCAAAGCATATTTGTCCGTTTCCACTTCAACCAGCGGAATATCAAAAGAAAAGACATCTTCCATGATATCACTCAGTTCGGTATCCGGCAAAGCGCCGTCAACATAAGGCTTCAGGAAATGAAAGCCGATTTCGCTCAGCGGCATCCCGGGAAGTTTTTTAAAAAAGCTATCGGAAAGAACAGGAATCTTTTCCGGGAAATACAATCCTTTGTCCCTGGCCATACTTTCTAATACAGCCTTTTTAAAGGATACGCTTTCCGATTTATGGTTTGTACTGTAATATTTCATCCGTTTATTATTTTACAATTTATTGTCATTTATGATCTTATATTTTGAAATATCGAA
>CAZRAW010000065.1:0-12079 GCA_964598065.1 uncultured Lentimicrobiaceae bacterium | reverse complement strand
ACAAATTATTCTGAATAAGACTTAATTTAAAATGGACATGTTTGCCTTTTCACTTGCGCGTATTTGCCTGACGCCATACAACATTTTGGCAGATGGGTGACTGTTTTTACATTGTTTCAAGTCTCGCTTGCGCACAAACTAAAACCAGAAGAATCGAGCCGGTTGGGGATAGCAGGTTTTATTTCAAATCTTTCCCGAAAAACAACACAATAAATACGACCAAAGTACATTTTACTATTTTTACAAAACCAAAAACGTACTTATGGTTAAGCGATTTTTCCTGTTTGTTCTTTCTGTGGCTTTTTCTGTTTCGCTCAGCGCACAGCAATGGGATGCCAATGCAGGACTGGTGCGTCCTTATGCGGCAAAGATTACCGTCAGCTCCGGGCAAAATTCACAAAACATCAGCGACAACAATCCGCATACTTTCTGGCAATCGGGAAACCCATTGCCACACCGTTATATTGCCCGAAAAAATATGAATTATTTTCTGAATCCGCAGCATTTTTCTCTGCACCCCGGACTTCCCGCACAAAATCCGGCATTCGATGGCAATACCAATACCCATCAGGAAATAAAAACCGGACAATTGTCCATCCGGCTGCAGCCTGCCGCTTCTCTCCTGCTTTTGAGCTTAAAAGCAGAAACAAAGGATTCTTTATTTCTCAGCCTTAAAACAGAAAATCACCGGGTCATTCGGTTTTCTTATCCGCCTTCTGACAATTTTCAGGTTAAAAATTTCATTATAAAAACAAAAGAAAAAATTAGCAGTATCCGCCTGGAAAGTAACGCATCATTCCAACTGTACGAACTGGCAGCCCTGCACAAACCGCCAACGGAATACGTACTTTTTGATTATGGCCGAACGAGAGATATCGGGTGGATAAGCAGTCGCCAGCTAAACAGCCAATCCGTTACGCATATTGAAGTGTTTGCCAGCAACGATAAACGCAAGTGGAAACCTGTAATGGCCTTAAACCCCAAAGCTATTCCCTTATTATATGAGCCTTTATCGCACACGATACAGGCAAGATATCTAAAAGTTGTGTTTTCCCTGCCGTTGCGTAATTATCAAAAAGCTGCTTTATGGGAGTTTGCCGTTTATGACAAAAATGGTCCTTACGGGCCAAAACCGGTAGCAAAACCGTCTCAGAATACTTTCGCACAGGCTTTTGGTATCAACACTTTCTGGGGCTGGGGCTACAACGTCTATTCCAACCTCCTGAAACCGGGTACCGGCCCACAGAAATTCATTGCGGTAAGTAACAATCTGCGGAGTTACGAACCTCTGAATTGGGATATGATTCGTCCGCAGCAGATTCCTGATTTTACAAAAATGGCTGCCGGCGGCGGAACACCGGCAAAAAAATGGCTTAACTGGGACCGGGAATACAAAACCTGGATAAAGGACGGATTTAACATCGACATAAGTCTGGCTTTTACACAGGCTGACTTCCCGGATTCGCTGTGGAAAAATACTTATCAGGAAGCTTATGCTTTCGGGAAAGCTTACGCTACCCACTTTTGTGTTAAGAACAACCTTGTGGATAAAATTGAAATCGGCAATGAGCCCTGGGGTTACAATACATTAACTTATCGTCAAATTCTCGCCGGGATGAGCGCCGGCATTAAATCCGTTTCAAAAGTCCCGGTAATCCCCTGTGCCGTCCAGGCTTTTGAACCGGAAAACGACAACAACAATTATATTTCCCGCTTCATCAACGCTTCCGACAAAAATATTGATGGCCTGAACACCCACATTTATTCCTACGTTTTTCAGGAAAGCGGAAAAAAAACGGCAGTAAATCCCGAAGACCCGCGTTCCGAAGTATGGTCAATGGCCAATCTAATACGTTTCAGAAATAAAAATATGCCGGGAAAACCTATTTATGTTACAGAATTTGGTTTCGACAGCAAAGGCGGAGGCGAAAACTGCACGCACAGCGAGTGTGTTACAGAAAAAGAACAAGCCATTTATGGCGTACGTATGGCTATGATACTCTGGCGTCTCGGCGCCCGGCAGTTTTACTGGTACTATTTTGCCAATGTTGCCTACAGCTCTTCTTTATACAACCGTTCCGGACTCACCGGATCTTATAACACAGGATTTCGTGAGAAGCTTTCTTTTAAAGTCTTTGCTCTGTTGCAACAAAAAATCGGACATTATCATTTTGAAAAAATCATCAGAGAAGACAAGAATGTATATGCCTATTTATTAAAAGATTACGCAACCGGAAGCAACATTATTATTGCCTGGCGTCCAACGGCTTCTCATCACCTGGAACAGCTCCCGGAAAAGCTTTCCATATCCGGAAAAGTTTCAAAAATTATTTCCATTTTTAATAGTGATACCGTCTCTTTCAACGAAAATAACAACCGGCTGCAATTGGGACTTTCGGGCGTACCCGTACTGATTTATTTGGAAAAATAATGTTATATCAATTATAGCGCAAGTGTTCGCTTGTGTCTTGCCCCCTTTTAACTTTATGATTATTTCTGTCAACAAATCCTCACGATTCCTTATTTTTGTTGCTTTATTAAAACAATCAAAATCATGAAAAAATATGGTATCTTTCTACTTGTTATCCTGTTAGGTTTTTCTGCCTGCAAACAGAAAAATCCAATAAAACAGCAAAAGGCCAACCTTATTGAAAAACCCAACCTCAAGCTATCCAGCGATATTATGACGCCGGAAGTTCTGTGGTCATTTGGACGTCTCAGCGACATTCAGCTTTCGCCCGATGGCAAAACGCTGGTTTATGGCGTAACCTATTACAGCAAAAAGCAAAACAAAGGAAACCGCGAACTTTACCGTATTGATGTAAATGGAAGAAACCTGAAACAGCTTACCCATACTGCCGGCAGTGAATCTAATGCTGTCTGGCGTCCCGATGGGAAAAAAATAGGTTTTCTTTCGCCTCGTAGCGGGTCCACACAAATATGGGAAATGAATCCCGATGGCTCCGACCCGGTACAGATATCCCATTTCAAAGGTGGCATTACCGGTTTTAAATACGCTCCCGATGGAAAAAAAATTCTCTTTACCGCAGAGGTGAAAATTGGCAAAACTCCCCGCGACATTTATCCTGACCTGCCCAAAACCACAGGCAGAATTTATACCGATTTAATGTATCGCCACTGGGACACTTGGGTTGACTCCTATAGCCACATTTTTGTTGCCGATTACGATGGCTCTTCTCTAAAAAACATCGTTGACATTATGAAAGGTGAACCTTACCAAAGTCCCCTGAAACCCTTTGGCGGCATGGAGCAAATCAACTGGACACCCGATTCCAAAACCATTGCTTACACCTGTCGCAAACTAAAAGGCCTTGCCTACACCCTTTCCACCAACTCGGATATATACTTTTATCATTTGGCCGACAAAACCACGCAAGATATGACCAAAGGCATGATGGGTTATGATGTGGCCCCGGTATTTTCGCCCGATGGAAAATATATGGCCTGGGAAAGTATGAGACGTAACGGCTATGAGTCGGACAAAAATCGCCTTTTCATTATGAATCTAAAGACGGGGGAAAAAGCAGATTACACTAAAGATTTTGACCAGAATGTGCACGGACTGGCTTGGAGTGCTGATGGAAAATATGTTTATTTCATCAGCGACTGGCATGCTTCCGACGACATCTACCGATTGGATGTTAAAAAAGATAAGATTACCAAAGTTACCGAAGGTATTCACGATTATACCGACGTTATTCCTGCTGGAAAAACACTCTATGCCACACGCATGAGCATGTCGATGCCAATTGAAGTTTATGCTGTAAACGCTAAAAGCGGCGATCCCCGGCAGGTTACGTTTACCAACAAAAACATCCTCGACCAGCTTACCATGGGCAAGGTTGAAAAACGCTGGATAAAAACGACGGATGGCAAACAGGAGCTCACCTGGGTAATTTATCCGCCACATTTTAATCCCCAAAAAAAATATCCCGCTTTGCTTTACTGTCAGGGAGGTCCGCAAAGTACGGTAAGCCAGTTTTGGTCGTACCGCTGGAATTTCCAGATGATGGCAGCCAACGGCTATATCATTGTGGCACCTAACCGCCGGGGGCTTCCCGGATTCGGTACCAAATGGGAGGAAGAAATCAGCGGCGACTACGGCGGTCAGGATATGAAAGACTATTTCAGCGCCATAGATTCGCTGAAAAAAGAGCCTTATATCAACGCAAACCGGCTTGGCGCTGTGGGCGCTTCTTTCGGCGGTTATTCCATTTACTGGATTGCCGGCCACAACCTAAACCACAGGTTTAAAGTGTTTATTGCTCATGATGGGATGTTCGATCTGAAATCGATGTATCTCGAAACTGATGAAATGTGGTTCGTAAACTGGGATTTTGGCGGCCCGTTCTGGGACAAAAGTAACAAAGTGGCACAACGAACTTACGCTACGGCTTCGCCAAGTAATTTTGTACAAAACTGGAACACTCCTATTTTGGTGATTCACTCGCAGTTAGATTACCGCATTCCGGTAACACAAGGCATGCAGGCTTTTGATGCTGCCATTCTGCTTCACGTTCCGGCCGAGTTTCTTTACTTCCCCGATGAAAGCCACTGGGTGCTGAAACCGCAAAATGGAATTCTATGGCAACGTACCTTTTTTAAATGGTTAGATAAATGGCTGAAATAAAATGAATTAGTTTGGATAAATAATATTAATTAACCTCTGAACATCGTTGACAATCTAATGATGTTCAGAATCAATAAATTTGGATATTGGAAATGAAGTTTAGCGTATTTGTTTTGTTGTTTTTATTTTTATCCACAGGATTAATGGCCAGCGTCCCTGTAGATACCATTCCCGGAGAAAAAGCCGACACAACCAAACCCTGGTCATACAAGGGTCAGTATGCCATTATGCTCAACCAAATTACTTTTAAAAATTGGGCGTCCGGAGGTGAAAGTTCCCTTTCGGGACGTGTCTCGGTGGACTATCATTTGAAATACAAAAAAAATAAATTCTCTTTTGAGCATACGGCACATCTCGCTTATGGTGTCGTGGGATATTTGCATAAGCGGGTTCAGAAAACCGATGATAAACTTGACCTTTTATTCGGGGTCTCCAGCCGGTTTTCAAAAAAATGGTATTTCAGCAACATTGTTTCTTTTAAAACACAGTTTTCGAAAGGGTATAAAAACCCCGATTTCAGTCATGAAATTTCAAATTTTATGGCTCCGGGCTATTTAACCGTTTCTCTTGGCTTCAGATTTCAACCTAAAAAGAATTTTGAACTTTTTATGAGCCCTCTGGCTGGAAAAGTAACTTTTGTACTCGACCAAAGTCTTGCTGATAAGGGAGCTTACGGCGTAAAAAAAGCTGTATATGACTCGCTGGGAAACAGACTGGTGCCCGGCGAAAGATTCTCGGGACAACTCGGAATCAATATCCTTAGCAGTTTTCAAACCAAAATTATGGAAAATATCCTTTTCAAAACCCGTATAAGCCTTTATAACAATTATCTTGAAGATGAGCCTTCCAAACGGTGGCAAATAGACATGGATTGGCATAACGAACTAACTTTTAAAGTAAATAAATATTTTTCAACGGTTTTACTCTTACAATTGAAATATGACCCCAATGCCATGTTCCCGGTTTATAAAAATGTTGATGGTACAAATACGATAATTTCCGAAAAAAGCAGACTACAATGGATGGAGTCGCTTGGTTTAAGTGTCTTATACCGCATTAAGTAAACCGGTATAACTTAACCCGCTATTTCGATTATTTATTTACTTTTGAAGATTATATTAACTGAAAAAAACAAAATATGAAAATAATAATGGTTGGCACCGGTTACGTCGGATTAGTAACCGGTTCCTGCTTTGCCGAAATAGGCATTGACGTTACCTGCATTGACATAGATCAACAAAAAATTGAAAACCTGAAAAAAGGAATCTTACCCATTTACGAACCGGGGCTGGAAGAGTTGGTTAAAAGAAACACAGAGAAAGAGCGGCTCAAATTCAGCACGGAACTGTCGGAAAATCTGAATGACGCAGATGTTGTTTTCGGCGCTGTGGGGACACCGCCGGATGAAGATGGAAGCGCCGATTTAAAATACGTTTTGGGAGTAGCCCGGGAAGTGGGACAACACATGAACAAATACCTTTTGATGGTTACCAAAAGTACGGTTCCGGTGGGAACAGCCGAAAAAGTCAGAGCTGCCATTCAGGAAGAACTGGACAAAAGAGGAGTGAACATCTCCTTCGATGTAGCTTCCAATCCGGAGTTCCTGAAAGAGGGCGCTGCCGTGGAGGACTTCCTGAAACCCGACCGAATTGTGGTAGGTTTGGATTCGGACAAAGCAAAAAAAATTATGGAGCGACTTTATAAGCCTTTCACCATGAACGGACATCCGGTTATTTTTATGGACATTATTTCTGCCGAAATGACAAAATATGCCGCTAACTCCATGCTGGCCACAAAGATTAGCTTTATGAACGACATTGCCAACCTGTGTGAGATTGTCGGTGCCGACGTAAATTACGTACGGAAAGGTATTGGCTCCGACCGGCGGATAGGCCCCTATTTTATTTATCCCGGCACTGGCTACGGCGGTTCCTGTTTCCCGAAAGATGTGAAAGCGCTGATTATGACAGCCGACAAAAACGGCTATGATATGGAAGTGCTGAAAGCAGTGGAAAATGTCAACGAACGACAGAAAAGTGTTCTTTTCGGAAAAGCCATGCATTATTTCGATGGTGATTTGAAAGGGAAAACATTTGCTTTGTGGGGACTGGCTTTTAAGCCGCAAACCGATGATATGCGTGAAGCTCCTTCGCTCGTCATTATTAAAAAATTGTTGGATGCCGGAGCTAATGTCAAGGCTTATGATCCCGTTGCACTCGAAGAAGCCCGGCGTGTACTCGGAAACTCTGTCCAGCTGATTGATGACCAGTACGAAGTACTCATCGATGCCGATGGCCTTTTTGTAATTACCGAATGGCCTGAATTCAAATTCCCCAACCTAAAGATAATAGACAGGCTGTTAAAAAGGAAAGTTATTTTTGATGGACGTAACATTTACAGTCCTGATGATTTGGCGGAAGCCGGCTTTGACTACTTCGGCATTGGACGAAGCAACATAAATAAATTTTGAACTTCTGACTCCCTGACAATTTATGTTTGGGAGCTTTTTAAATACTTTTGGTTATGAAACGAATTCTTGTTACCGGTGGAGCCGGTTTTATCGGATCTCACCTTTGCAAACGTCTTTTAAAAGAAGGGAATGAAGTCATATCTCTCGACAACTATTTTACCGGACAAAAAAGAAACATTGTCTCCCTCATGGATGACCCCTATTTTGAGGTGGTTCGCCACGACATCACCAGCCCTTATTTTGTAGAGGTTGACCAGATTTTCAACCTGGCCTGCCCGGCTTCTCCTATTCATTATCAATATAATCCCATAAAAACGGTAAAAACCTCGGTTATGGGAGCCATAAACATGTTGGGACTGGCAAAAAGAGTTCGTGCAAAAATTCTTCAGGCTTCTACGAGTGAAGTTTACGGCGACCCGCAGGTTCATCCGCAAACGGAAGATTACTGGGGCCATGTGAACCCCATCGGACTGCGTTCATGCTATGATGAGGGCAAAAGGGTTTCCGAAACTTTGTTTATGAACTACCATCATCAGAACAATGTAAAAATTAAGATTATCCGAATTTTTAATACCTATGGACCAAACATGCATCCCCACGACGGACGGGTTGTCTCCAACTTTATCATGCAGGCGCTTCGCGGCAAAGATATCACCATTTATGGCGATGGCCAACAAACCCGTAGCTTCCAGTATGTTGACGATTTGGTGGAAGGTATGATAAAAATGATGGCTACCGGCGATGAATTTATCGGTCCTGTAAACATTGGAAATCCGCTAGAATTTACCATTCTCGAACTGGCCGAAAAGGTTATCGGCATGATTGGGAGCAAATCAAAAATTATTTATCAGCCTCTTCCCTCCGATGATCCCATGCAACGCCAGCCGAATATCAGTCTCGCCAAAGAAAAGCTTAACTGGGAACCAACAATTCCTCTGGAAAAAGGGCTGAAGAAAACCATTCGATATTTCGAAAACCTTATTCGGGAAGGTAAGAGCATTTGACCATGAAAGAAATTCTTGTTACCGGCAGCAACGGACAGCTGGGATCTGAAATCAGGCAGCTGGAAAAGCAGTATCCCGGTTTCGCTTTTACCTATACCGATGTGGACGAACTGGACCTCACCGATGAAAAAGCTGTCAATAATTTTCTGAAAAATGCGACTTTCGACTATTGTATTAACTGTGCAGCATACACTGCTGTGGACAAAGCGGAGGACGACCGTGAGCTGACCATGTCCATCAATGCAACGGCGGTGGAGTTTCTTGCCAAAGCAAGTTCTGTCCACAATGTTTATATGGTTCACATTTCCACCGATTATGTATTTGACGGCACAAATTATCGACCATACACCGAAACCGACCCGCCTTCACCCGACTCTTTTTACGGGCTGAGCAAACGCAAAGGAGAAGAGGCGATGGAGCAGTTTGCCGGCAACGGGCTGATTATCCGGACAGCATGGCTTTATTCCTCTTTTGGCAACAATTTTGTAAAAACCATGCTACGGCTCGGAAAAGAACGGGAATCGCTGGGCGTGGTAGCCGACCAAATCGGAACCCCCACTTATGCCGGCGACCTGGCACGCACCATTCTAAATATACTTGCCGGCGAAAAGTTTCAGGACGGCGTGGAGATTTATCATTACAGCAACGAAGGCGTTATCAGCTGGTACGATTTTGCGCAGGCGATTATGCGCGAATCGGGAATAAATTGCAAAATCAACGCCATTGAATCAAAAGATTTTCCGGCTAAAGCCAACCGTCCGTTTTACAGTGTGCTGAACAAATCGAAGATAAAAAGAAATTTCGGATTGGAAATTCCTTACTGGCTCGACAGTCTGAAAATTGTATTGAAACAATTAAACAAGAAATAAAAAGATGAAAACAAAGATAGATCAAAACGTTTTGGACAAAGCCAACGTGTGGCTTAACGGTGATTACGATGAAAAGACCAAACAAGCCGTTCGCAATATGATGGAAAATAACCCTCAGGAACTTACCGAGGCTTTTTATCGTGATTTGGAATTCGGAACGGGAGGTTTGCGCGGCATCATGGGAGCAGGCTCCAACCGTATGAACAAATACACCGTTGGTATGGCAACACAGGGGTTTAGCAACTACCTGAAAATGAATTTTCCTGAAAAAGAGCCAATCAGTGTTGTCATTGCCCACGATTCCAGAAACAACAGCCGCTATTTTTCCGAAATAACAGCCAACATTTTTTCCGCTAACGGTATTAAAGTCTATCTGTTTGATGACCTGCGACCTACGCCGGAGCTTTCTTTTGCCATCCGGCATCTGAAATGCCAGGGCGGCATTATGATTACCGCTTCGCATAACCCGAAAGAATACAACGGCTACAAAGCTTACTGGGAAGATGGCGGCCAGCTGATTAGTCCGCACGACAAAAATGTGATTGCAGAAGTCAGTAAGATTGGCAATATTGATGATGTTGAATTTTCCGGAAATCCTGCTTTAATTGAAAGCATTGGCGAAGAAGTGGATAAAGTGTATCTAAAAAAGGTAAAAGCGCTTTCACTTTCGCCGGCAGCAATAAAGCGCCAAAAAAATTTCAGTATTGTTTACACACCGTTGCACGGCACAGGTATCAAACTGATTCCGGATTCGTTAAGGAATTTTGGCTTTCAAAACGTCCATATCGTTGAGGAACAGGCTGTTCCCGATGGTAATTTCCCCACTGTAAAATCGCCTAATCCCGAAGAACCGGCTGCTTTGAAACTGGCCATTGAGAAAGCCAAGACCATTGGTGCCGAGCTGGTTATGGCCACCGACCCCGATGGCGATCGTGTGGGTATTGCCGTTAGAAACGGAAATGATTTTGTTTTGCTAAACGGCAACCAGACCGCTTCGCTGCTTATCAACTATCTGTTGACAAAATGGTCGGAAAACGGTAAACTTACCGGTAACGAGTTTATTGTAAAAACCATTGTAACCTCCGAGCTGCTTTTTGATCTTGCCGTAAAATACAATGTACAGCATTTCGATGTGCTCACCGGTTTCAAATACATCGCCGATATCATCAAACGTTTTGAAGGAGAAAAAACCTTTATCGGCGGTGGTGAAGAGAGTTACGGCTACCTTGTCGGTGATTTTGTCCGCGACAAAGATGCGGTGATTTCCTGCTCGATGATTGCCGAAACGGCCGCCTGGGCCGCCGACCAGGGAATTAGCATGTATGACATGCTGAAAGAATTGTATGTGGAATTCGGTTTCTACAAAGAAAAACTAATTTCCATTATCAGGAAAGGCAAAGCCGGAGCCGAAGAAATTAATAAGATGATGGACGATTTCCGTTCCCATCCGCCTAAAATACTGAGAGGCTCTAAAGTGGTGCGTATAAAAGACTACCTGAACAGCACCGACCACGACTTGATTTCGGATAATAAAAAGACCATTGATTTACCTGTATCAAACGTCTTACAATTTTTCACTGAAAACGGTTCCAAAGTAAGTGTTCGTCCTTCGGGTACCGAGCCGAAAATCAAATTCTATTTCGGGATTAAAGGTGAACTGAAGAAAAAAGAAGATTTTGAGAAAATAAACCAAATATTGGAAGCACAAATTGAGGACATTATCTGCGAGCTGAAGCTGAAGTAAGACAGATTTTTTCAATAAAATTATTGTTTTTGATTAACCTCCGGGTTGCCCGCCTGCCAAAGTAGTATGCCGGACAGGCAATCCGGTGGAGCTAAGCTTATACGTTCCCTCCGGGCAGGGATGGCAGTGGCATCCTGTGCTGTGCGGAGGCGATGTGAAGTAAGCGGGAAAGAGCGACCGGAGGAAGCTCCTTTGCCGCTTTACGGAACACGCCCCCGTACGGCACAGATAGAACGAACAGCCCGGCCGCCCGCCAAAAACAAAAATCAGCTATAAAAAAAGGAACTATTTTTGCAAAAAAAATATACTATGAACATCGACACCCCCGATATCACGCTGAAAAAGCCCGTTTTGGAGATACTAACCGTGGCCAACGAATATTGTTATTATTTTGAGCATTTGGGGAAAAAATCGCACACCGAAATTCTCGAATTTATATATCGTATCGGGCCGTTGCTTTATTTAAAAGGAAGCTTAATTCCGGATTTGGAAGTGGAAAACCCGGAAGCCAACGAGCGGTTTGTTACACCCGAAGAGTGGGAAACGTTGTTTTATTCCCTTCGGGAAATTTTTGGGAAATATGATGAGTTTTGGATTATCGACCCGCAGTATATCAATGAAAACGAGCCGTTAAAAGCAAGTCTTTCGGAAAACTTAACAGACATTTATCAGGATATGAAAGATTTTGTATTGCTCTATCAACGAAATTCTTATGCGGCACGACAAAATGCAGTGAAAGAGATCCGGAAACTCTTTGCAAAACACTGGGGGTATCGCATTACAAACATCCTGCCTAAAGTACACTATTTGCTACACGATGAGGATTCCGATTCGCCACCTTACATGCAATCGTTAGACATGTTTTGAAGGAGTTCGCGGGAAAATAATACCGTGAGTCAGGTATTTTCCAATTGACGGAAAGAAGCGTAATTTGCAAAGAAAAAAACAAAGATAAAAAGATAATATGACCCTTGCAGAGCTGAAGACCGGAGAGAAAGGAATCATCACAAAAGTACGGGGTCGCGGCGCTTTCCGCAAGCGTATCATCGAGATGGGTTTCGTGGTGGGCAAACAGGTTATTGTGGTAAAAAATGCCCCGTTAAAAGACCCTGTTGAGTATAACATCATGGGTTACGAGGTCTCATTGCGGCGCAGTGAAGCATCCCTGATTGAAGTTACCAAAAACCTGAGTTTTATAAGTAAAGACAACAAATACCGGGGGACACTGGAGCTGGAAGAAACGCTGAATATTACCCGGGGGCAAATCCACAGCAAAATTATAAATGTAGCTCTTGTGGGTAATCCCAATTGCGGCAAGACCACCATTTTCAATTTTGCTTC
>CAZRAW010000064.1:0-12755 GCA_964598065.1 uncultured Lentimicrobiaceae bacterium | reverse complement strand
AAAATACCACTGTGGCTGTTTGGATTTTTGTATTGAAATGGCTTCATCGCAGACAGGGCAGAATTTGTAGCTTGGTTTCTACATCACTCTTTCACCACTTCGTTCAATGCTGAGGGACACCCATGGCGCAAGTCTTCCTGCCGGGCAAGCGAGACTTGGGCAGTGCAAGGGATGGAAAAATACCCTCCACCAGAAAATACAAACGCATCCCGGTGTTTAAAATTTAACAAACCACAACCCCTTGTAACAAATTATCCCCTATCTTCGTCTAATATCAATGACAGCATATTTACCCTTTGCATGAACATAAGTGAATACAACCGTTGTGTGGATGAGGTAGCTGACGGACTTTATCGTTTTCTGTTGAAGAACACGAAAGAACGTGAGCTGGCGAGGGATTTGGTGCAGGAAGCTTTTCTGCGGTTGTGGGAACGGCATAAGGATGTGCAGGCGGATAAAGGAAAATCGTGGCTTTTCACCACGGCTTATCGCGCCATGATCGATCATTTCAGGAAAAACAGCCGAATGGAGGCGTTGGAGACATCCAAACATAATACCGGCAGCGTCAATCACGGCTATTCCGATTTAAAGGAAATACTGAACAAAGCCGTGGAACGGTTGCCGGAAATACAGCGGTCGGTCATTATGTTGCGTGATTACGAAGGATATTCGTACCACGAAATCGGTGAAATTACCGGATTGAATGATAACCAGGTGAAGGTGTACATTTTCAGAGCACGTGTGTTTTTGAAAAAATTTATCGGGAAACCCGAAGTGGTGATATAGAAAATGAAAGTTAACAAGGAAAATTACGGTCGGTTCATCGTCGATTACTACGATGGACAGCTCTCTTCGGAAGAGGAGCGGCAGCTAATGCTTTTCCTTGACCAAAATCCGAAGTTTAAAAAGGAGTTTAAAAGTTTTGAAGATTTACCTGTCGTACAGGATAAATATTTGGAATTTCCTGAAAAACAATCACTTAAAAAACCTGAAATAAAAACCGTTGGCGAAATAACGGAAGACAATTACGCCGAATATTTTGTGCTCGCACAGGACGGTGAACTAACAACGGAAGAACAGCAATCCGTGGAAACCTTCCTGCAGCAAAACCCGCATTTACAGGAAGAATACCGGCAGTTGAGTTTAACGAAAATAATGCCGGCTGAATCCGTTGTATTCGAAAACAAAGAGCTGTTGAAACAGCACAGGGTTGTTCCTTTGCTGCGTTATGCCGGACTTGCTGCAGCAGCTGTTTTGCTGCTTTTGTTTGGCATCCGGTTTTTCCTTTCATCTCCGGAACAAAAAACAGAAAGCAGACAACTTGCGGTGGAGAGCATCCCGTTAAAAACAACAAAACTACCTGCTACGGAGGGCTATCCTCAACTTATCGGTAAAAAATTTCCCATACTGAAGAATGGTAATAAAAAAATAAAAGCTGTTCGAAAAATTATCCGGAAAAGGCCGTCAGTGCCTATCCAAATGTTGGCTTCCGCAGATATCTACCAGCCACTAAAACAGAAGAAAGATTACATTCCCCTGCTTTTTCCGGAAGGAAATGTCCGAATGGAGAATATAGCGCTTTCTTCCCCGGTAATTGTAGAAGAACCTGTCAGGGACAACTTTCTCCGCCACAGCATTGGAAAACCTTTTTCGCAGCTTGCCACCTTTTTTGCCCTGCAGAAAAAGAAAAGAAAGTACTCCGGAATGCACGACAAAGGCTTTGTGAAGGTGCTCGAACGGGGTGTTGATGTCATGAATGCTTTAACAGATAATGACATCGTCATGGTAAAAACTTACAATGGAAGCGGAAAACTGATTGATTACCAGTTGTTGAGTGATAATTTCAGCATAAACAGACAGGTTAAAACAGCGCCGGACAGATAAATTATACCAAATGAATTTCAAAATGCGCTGATTAAACATAGCCCTGCCACAATTATCTACTGAACGCCTGACGCTTCCTCACAATCTTCCCTGATTCCGTCCGGTCAAAAGCCTTCAGGAAAATAATCCGACCGGGAATCTCAAACTTATTTAATTGCTGACGCATCTGTTGCTGTAATTGAGCAATCTCTTCTTCCGGCCAGGTTTCCGATTCAACAACCAACACCGTCCGCTCACCGAGCAGACTATCCGGTTGCGAACCGATATAAAAATCAGCAGAGATAAACGCCGAAAGCTTTTGTTCGATTTGTTCGGGAAACAGTTTCACCCCACCGCTGTTGATGACATTGTCCGTTCTGCCCAAGACCCGGAAACTACCGTCTTCGGAAAATTCAACCACATCATGTGTATCCAAATCATAAACGCCGAGATGCGGTGCGGTGACACGAAGACATCCCTCGCTGTTCTGGCTCAGCGAAACACCGGGAAGCGGTATAAATCCAACCGTTGCATCCGGACCGTTCACTTTCCGCAAAGCAACGTGTGTCATAGTCTCCGTCATGCCGTAGCTGTGCCAGACCTTTGTTTTTAACGATTGTATTTTTTCTTCCAAACCCGCAGACAACGCCGAGCCTCCAAACAGCAGTTTTTCAATACGATTCAGAAAAGAAACACCTTCTTCCGTCTCCAAAAGTTTTTCGGCCTGTGCCGGTGTCATGGCAGCAAATGCCGGATCGGGAGTCCATTCGCTATACGGATAAAGTTTTGGCTCGATACAGTACATATCCAGCTTCCCGACAAATGCCCGCACCACCATCATTTTTGCGGCAATATAATGCATGGGCAGACAGAGAAGAGCTTTATCACCGGCTTTCAGCCCGAAATAATCCAGCGTCATTATTGCACTGACTTCCATGTATTTTTTGGAAAGGGAAATCTTTTGGGGCGTTCCCGTACTTCCCGATGTCTGTGTCGTGAGGGTTCCAGCCTCCGACAGCCAATCGATAATAAAATACATCAGCTCCTCTTTCCAAGGTGCCGGCGAAAAGTTTTCTTTCAGATGGAGATAAGCGTATTTCAGAAGCCATTCCGCATCAAAAGCCTGCATGTTCAGACGTAATATCTTTTTCTCTTTACTCATCAAAAAAACTTAAATCCCATTTGTTTTCCTCATTGAAAAAAAGTTGTGCCTTGTCAATGTACAAAGGCGAAGGAATGTTGTTGGTAAAAAGCTGTCCGGTACCCAGTCCCTGTGGCATATGGTTTTCCAGCAGAAAAAACCACTGGGCAATGGCATTCAGGCCGATGTTCCCTTCCAATGCAGAGGTTACCCACCAACCGGCTCCGGCTTGTTCCGCAGCATAGATAAGCCCCCGGATCCGGCTGAAACCACCCAGCAACGAAGGCTTGAGGACAAGGTATTGCGGACGAATGGTTTCTATCATTTTTTGAATATCATCATTGGTTTTCAGCCCGATAAGCTCTTCGTCCAGCGCAACGGGGACAGGCGATTGTTCGCACAGCTTTGCCATAGCTTCCCATTGTCCCTGCCGGATGGGCTGCTCAATGGAATGCAGATTAAAATCCGACAATCGTTTCAGCTTTTCCAGTGCCTCTTCCGGGGCAAAAGCGCCGTTGGCATCCACACGAAGTTCCAGGGAGCTTTCGTTGAACTCCCGCCGAATCATCTGCAACAGTTCCAGCTCATTTTCAAAATCTATAGCGCCAATTTTCAGTTTAATACAACCGAATCCTGCTTCAATTTTATCCCGGATTTGCTTTTTCATAAAATCGAATTCGCCCATCCAGATCAGCCCGTTGATAGGAATTCCTTTTCTGCCTGCAGTAAAATCAGAAGTAAAAAGAAGACGCTGACCGCCTTTTTGCCAGTCGAGCAATGCCGTTTCCAGTCCGAACCGGATAGAAGGAAAATCGTCCAGTCCGGCCTGTAACCAATACTCCGGCGGCTCGGGACCATGACACACTTTTTCCAGTGTCTGTTCATACGCATCCCACGGGTCGGGACTCAGTCCTTTGATGGTGCTACATTCGCCAATTCCCATGATATTGGGATTCTCCGTATCCCTGACTATCAGATAATAAGAAGTCTTACGTCGTAAAACCCCGCGCGAGGTTCCGGCAGGACGTTTAAAATCGAAAACATGTTTTTTATAAGAAAACAGGATCATGGAAAAAGTTTTGGTAAAAATATAAAATATGCCGGTTATAAAGATCCAGCTTCAAGCCCCCGGGGGCTTGAAGCATTCGACTTAATAGTCCTGTGCGAATGTTTCGCGTGCCGTGACTATAATAAGGGAATGCAAGATATTAAATATAAGCGTTCAATATCTTTGTTAGAAATCACATCACGATCATCCCAATGATAAACACCGTTATGAATAAGACCAGAATATAAGCTACATAGGCGCTTATCTTACCGTTCATCAATATCAGGGCCACTCTTTCTCCAATCTTCCGAACCAGGCGTGTAAGCGCTTCTGTGGGTCGTATTAAAAGATCTTCCACTTCAATCCTGCTACGTGTTTTTGATCTTGTTTCGCGGGTACGATAAAATCCGCTCAGGATGTGTTCCAATATTTGCGAGTAAGCAGGAGCGCTGAAAAATTCGGATTCTTCCAGTTTAATACCCCCGTTCCAGGAATCTACCTTGCGAACTTTTTTCTTGTTTTTCATAAAAATCAATACGGGTATAATTAATAATACAAGCATAATGATTCCGATAAAAGTAGGAGAGATCACTCCAAAAGCAGGCTTACCGGAGGCAAGCACCAACGGGGATGGAATTCCGAGAAGACCGGTTAATAGCTGGGGGAACCCTATAAATATAATAATCAGGGGTAATCCGATTCCTCCCAGTACTAAGATTGATTCCAGACCTACTTCTGCTATGTGCATCAACCGGTTGGGAATTGGCCGGCTCTTACGTCCGTGATCGTATCCCAAGGCAGTATAACCAATTAGTTTTACCATGGCAAAGCTGATCAATCCTATTGCCAGGGCTATAAGTATTCCGGCCAACGCTGAAGAGAATGCAATGGCAATACTGGGAAAACGGTAAGATTGAAATAGTGTTTCCAGTATCATCCATTCGCCGGCATAACCAATCAACGGGGGAAAAGCACTAAAAGAAAGCGCAGAAATAACAATACCAAAAGCAGGAATCCTGCCAACACCACTCCATACGCCTCTTGCCTGATCAATTGTATGTACATTATAAGCTTCCTTGGCATGACCTATCGACATAAACAATAATGTTTTCGATAAAGTATGAGATATTACGAGGATGATTGAAGCTGCCATGGCGAATGAGGCCAGATAATGTAAATTATGAATACCGGAACCTTCTGCAAGGGCATAAAATCCAATGGCTGTTAGTATCATACCATTGTTTTCGACAGTTGAATAAGCCGGCAATAATCGTATTTTGTTTACCGCAGCAGCCTGCAAGCCGCCCCAGAATGCAGAAAAAGCTCCCATCAGGATGATTATAATATCCCATAATTGATTATTGGGCAACAGAGGAATAATTCTTTCAAGACCATATACCCCCATTAATGTTACGGGAGCACTAAGCAATGCAGCTGTATTGTCGGGAATTTCTCCGTATATGCCCTGCATCCAGCCATGAAAAGGCACAATATCCATCTTGATGATAAAGCCCAATGATATCAGTATCAGTACAAAGAAACTACCGTTGTGCAGGGCATCGAACGACAGACTGCCGGCAGTAGAATATAATGCGGAAAACCCGATTACCAAACAAATCGTTGACAATTCACCAAAAGCAAGAAAGCGGTATGAATGTTCAAAATATTTACCCGTACCCTGCATCATCAAAAATGCAAAAATCGTCATAATCTCCCAACCCATAAGCAGGGTAATTCCATCGTGTGCAACCAAAATCAATAGCATTCCCATCAGAGACAGGTTAAACCCCAACGGAAGTCTTTTTTTAGGATAAAGTTTAGAATAATCAATAGAATACAATGCCAGCGCTATCCAGGATAAAGAGGCAATGATTATGAAGACAGCTGATAAGTGGTCGATGTACAAGGAAAGTTCAACATTATGCAACAAAGGGAAATTCCAAAGAACCTGTGTTTGTGTCAATGCAAAACAGCCTGTCAGAAAAGCGCTTACCGATCCCAGGAAGCTGAAAAGATAACTCAGCCGGATTTTTGAGAAAACGACAGCGCCTGATGCATATAAAAGTATTGCGACAATAAATAAGAATTTCATGACTATTTTCTTTTTGTTTTAGCTATATCCAGTAATAATCCTAAGATTTGTGATGGAGATGGCACTCCTGTCAACTCTGCTATATGATTCGGTAATTCGGGATAATCGCCAAGGCCCGGATGATCGGGATTATCGTTTATGGTTACTATATAAAATGGTCTTGGAAGCTGAGATATTGTTTCTTTCAAGGGGGCAATCATATTTTTGACCGGATGACCCAATATCAACAACACATCAGCATGGCGTGGGGAATCTGCAAGATAAATACCAAAACGATGTATATTATATTGCGGGGCTTCCAGGGCGCTTATTTCAAAATTCAATGCGTTACTGCTACCTACATCTATTACGTATACAGATAAGGAACGCCTAAAAATACCGGTTGGGGTATAATGTAATTTTACAGAAGAAACGTATTCTTTTCCTTCTGTCAGCTTTCTTTTCAGTCCGTATAAAGGCCACCATTGAGTCATATTATCAAATTTTGCTTGTTCATGATTTGTTGTTGTTGTGAACAATTATTTCTTTTTTAGCTTGCTGCATCAGCGAAGTGTACACCAAAAGATTCGAATACAAAAGGAAAATCTGTAAAGATTAATCCTTCAAGCACATGCGAAACAGCATGCATCCCCGGATAAGAGGGGGTAAATATTCCTACATGCTGCATTTTGCCATCTTTAACCTCCACATAGTATCCCAAAGCACCACTTGGGGAATTGGCTACTGCATAACCCTTTCCATCGGCTTTTGTAAATTCATTCTCTTTTTTTTCGGTTTCGTACCAGGAATCGCTTGCACGCAAATGATTTACGAGATACTGACAGGAATTTACGATTTCTTCTGCCCTGACTTCCATTCTTGCCAAAGCATCCCCTTCTTTTTGAGTAATTACCGGAAGGCTTATCAAATGCTTCATAGTGTCGTTCATATCATCTGTTACCCCACAGGCACGCAGGGATGGGCCGGTTAAGCCCAGTTCTCCGGCCTGAGCCGGTGTTAAAGTGCCTGCCGAATGTAAGCGATCCAAATAATTGTAATTGGTCAGACTGTGTTTATATAATTCTGTAAAATGCTCTGCTAACTTCCCATAACCATTGGCAATATTTTGAATATTCGCTATGGCCGGCGTGCGATTTAATTTACCAATATTGTTGATACCCATCAGGTAGCGGGATCCGGTGATGTTTTCATTTAACCTGAGAGCATCTTCAAAAAGAGCACTTACATGTGCGGCAAGCACTTTCTGCGCTGCAGCTGAAGCCAGTTTATAAATAACATATAAATGATTATAAATACGCTCAGACTCTATTAAAAGCATACGCCAGTTTTTAGTAAGAAGAGAAGGGCTTATATTTAAAGACATTTCAACCGCCCTGCTAAAAGCAACAGAATGAGACAGGGCAAAATTGCTACATACCCTTTCTGCCATCGACAGAGCTGACTCAGGCGGCATATTCTGCATGGCTTTCCCTATTTCCCTTTGTTTCCAGCTGATATCAATGGTCGCACGTAAAATCTTTTCGCCGTAAGTATATAAATGAAAGCAGCCGGCTTCCCGTACACCGGCCGTAACCGGACCATAACGAAACCTGAATACACCGGGCCCTTTCATCGGCTCATCGTTGATTTTAGAAGGATGCTGTTTTAAGATTGAATAGTTGCTATATATTCTTTCCGGATTATCCCCATCCGCTTTAACCAGAACAGGTTGTCCATTGTCTAGGATAAAGAGCCGTTCCCCTTCATCGGTTGCTATAATACCTATCAATACTTTCATGACTACAAAAGATTTTTTAACAACAATTCGAAATAAGGAATAAACAGTACTGCAATGAATGATAAAACAAGATTGACAATGGCAACCCAGGTTTCTGTGCGTGATCGTTCTCTTTTGAAACTTTCATTACCGGTAAATATCATCTTACCTGTCTTGAAATTTACGGAAATAAAGGCAATGGCAAGGAATAATATTACAACCAGAGCCAATAACCATCCGTATTGTGTAATAAGTACCGAAAAGATAAACAGTTCCCCAACGAAAATAGCAAACGGCGGGGCTCCGGTAACAGCCATTGCTGCAATAAACAGGGTGGCTGCAGTGCGTGGTAACCGTTGAATCAAACCATGTACTTTTTGTATGTCCGTAGTATGAGAAATGGATAGCACATCTCCTGTAAGAAAAAATACAGATGACTTTGCCAATCCATGTGAAATAATAATAATCACGGCCCCGAGCAATCCGTATCCACCCAATGAAAAGCCAATTAAGATCATTCCCATATTTTCCATGCTCGAATAAGCAAACATTCTTTTGTAATTGCTTTGTACGGTCATCATCAAGGCGGCTACTGCTACCGTTAAAACCCCCAGTATCAGGGCAAATAATTTTATAGTATCAGAAGGGAATATCTGTATGAACCTTGCTATGGCATATAAAGCAACCGGCAATAAAACAGCCGAAAAAATTGCGCTTACCGGGGCAGGTGCTTTACCGTGTACATCAGGTAGCCACGTGTGCATGGGAAATATTCCTGCCTTAGTGCCGAAGCCCACGATTCCCAATAGAATACCAATCATAAATACCCGGTTATCCGGATGGTGCAGCAATAACTCATGAAGGCTTAGCGTACCTGCCGAACCGTAGATAAATGTTATTGATATAAGAGAAATAACCAAACCCGTTGAAACGATAATTACATATCGCCATGCTGATTCCACAGTAACCTGATTGTTTTCCGTTGCTATCAATAAAGCGCTACTCACCGTCGTAGCTTCTATTCCTACCCATATTAATCCTAAATTATCTACACTCACGGAAAAAAACATGGTAGCAACAAAAATATTTAATAAAATATAATACAGCCGGTGTTGAAATAAGAGATTCTCAATGTGTTTAAGGTACGATAATGAATACAGAACGGTACTTATGTACACCATCGCGATAGTTAATATTAATAACTTGGATAACCCGTCTATATACAAAAAGCTGTCAATATAAACAGGTCGAAAGAGAATATATATAGCCGAGGACAAAGACAGAACCGAGGCAATTACAGATGCAATCCTATCCAGATAACGCACCGGGATGATACATATTATAGCCCCGAAGAGACTAAAAAACATTGGAAGTAAATAAATAATATGTTGATTCATAACCTGCTTTTTTATTTATCCACGTAATTCTGATTCGTATGTGTCCCCTTCCCGGAGAATAGCACTCTCTCTTACACGTATGATGAGACTGGATACCACAACCAAACCCAAAAGGTCCAATATAACACCCGCTTCAATAATAAATGGTAATCCGCCAAAAACCCATCCCGAAAGCATAACAACAGCATTTTCCATCACCAAAAACCCAATCATCTGTATATAGGCATGCTTGTGTGAAATGATTAGCAGAGAAGCCTGTAGAAATAACGCGAAGGGTACGGAACCCGATCTGACTTTCAAAACTGAGTATAAGCTGTTTTGATAAATAAAATATCCAATGGCGATCAGGACAAGAGACAATAATATAGACCCGCCTACACCAAATAAAGGCTTATCTTCCCGTACACGCCATGGTTTATTATACAAGCGACGTAAAGCCTTATTCATAACAACAGGGATAGTTATCCCGCGTACAACAATAGTAAGTCCTGCGAGGATAAATAACAAATACTCTTCATGCGGTCTGCTCAACCCCAGCAACACTAAAAAAATTGCTATAATGAAGGATGAAGCAGCAAATAAAATGATTATTCTCCGAACATGTATTTCCCATTGCATGAGCAGGGTAAAAACAATAAGCAGGAAACCTAATACCTCAAATATCTGATTCATATAAAATTACTATTTTATTATATAATAGGCCAGGCTTGCAAGAAACGCCAATGCAAAAGCCACAGCGAGAAAATCAAAATTTTTATATAACCGAAACTTGGAAATCGTCGTATTCAAAAAAGCAAATATTACGATCAGTCCCGACAGTTTTAACAAGTGAATACCCATGTAAATAATTATGCTCAGAAATCCGCTATTCTCCATGGGTACGCCAAAAGGAATAAGATAAACATTGAGAAACACGCTCATCAAAATAAAAATCTTCATATAAGCTGCCAACTTATACATTGCCAGGTCTGTTCCGGTATATTCAAAAGGCATAGCCTGGTCTATCATCCCCAGCTCGCCATTTGTATACGATTCCACGGGCAACTGACCTGTTTCCACGATAAGTATCAGAAAAAATGCCACTAACACAAATCCATGCACGAGAGAAAAATACCACTGAGGGGAACTCCTGAGAACATTGTTGATAATAAACGGATTGTTGGTATTGGATATTACACCCAGCATAATGAAAATGAGCATCATAATAGGTTCGGTGAACACTGCCAGACTTGCTGAACGTGCTGTCCCAAGATGAGCGTAATTGCTGCGGCTGTCAATAGCTGAAAACTTTTTAATCGCAGCTGCCGCACCAAAAAACAACCCTCCGCCTATAAAATCGGCACTTGGTGCAAAAGGCAAAGGATAAGCAGTAATTATCGGCAGAATCATCGCCAGGAATGCATAAAACATTACTATCATATAAGGCCCGAGCCGAAAAACAGGTGAGGATATCCGTGGTACTATACTTTCTTTATGAAAAAGTTTAACAAGATCATAATACGGTTGGAGAACAGAGGGCCCCTGTTTTGACTCTATACGCTCCTCAAGAGATCGCTGTACCCCTACTATCAGAGGAGCAAACATGAGCACATATACTATTTCAATAAGACTATATAAATATAACATGGCATATACTTAAAATAGATTAATTGCAATCATTATTTAAGTAGGAGCCATTGGTTGTGATACACAACTATTAAGGGATTGTTACGAAATAATCTATCAGTTTAGACTCGTTATTTCATAATAAACCCTAAGCGAGTTCCTCCGCTAAGCGTTTATAATTTTGGCGCAAAAATAAATAAAGATTTGCTTAAAAATAACAAAAATAACAAAATCTGAAAAAAAGCTTAAACGTTGTGCAAATCAGCCATATCGTCATCCTACTGGCCGTGCTCCTACTGGTGCGCGTCTGCAACGCGTGCCATTTTCACCAACAGCGAAAACTCCACCGGTGCATGAATGCTCGCGTGTCCTGACTGTAATACAAGCTTACACCGGCATGGAAAAAAACCGGGTATTCAAAATATTTTACTACTATGTATTGCATAGTATTAGTTTTTACCATATATTTGCAGCATGGAAGCAACAAAAAAAGGAGCACAAATGCGCAAAGGGGTTTTGGAACTTTGTATTTTATCCATTCTCTCCCGTAATGAAATGTACTCTTCCGACCTGCTGGCAACACTCAAAGAGGCGCAGCTACTGGTCGTTGAAGGGACAATTTATCCTCTTCTGAGCAGACTGAAAAACGAAGGCCTGTTAAAATACAGGTGGGAAGAATCGCCAACCGGTCCGCCGCGTAAATATTTCAGCTTAACAAAAGAAGGTAAATCTACGCAGGAGACTTTAAAAAGCACATGGCAGCAGCTCAGTGAATCAGTAAACCGGATAATCAAATAATAAGCTTTATGAAACAGACCAAAACAGTAAACCTCGCAGGTATAAATTTTTATTTAGACGAAGATGCCTACCAGATTTTGGATAATTACCTAAAAGAACTAAAGAAATATTTCAAAGGTCAGGAGGGAGCTGAAGAAATAATTTCTGACATAGAAAACCGGGTGGCCGAACTTTTCCAGCAGAAGTTAAAAACGCCACAGACTGTTGTCACACAGGAAGAGGTGAATAGGATAATTGCCATACTTGGAAAACCTGGCGATTTCGACCAGGAAAATCCGAAAGAAAACAGAAAAAGCAGCAAAAAACACAATATGAAGCGGCTCTATCGCGATATGGACAATCGTCTTTTGGGCGGTGTATGTTCAGGACTCGGCGCTTACGTGAATATTGATCCGGTAATCATCCGGATAATTTTTATTATTTTAACCCTCTCGGGGATATCTATACTGGTATATATAGTGATGTGGATCATAATTCCTCCGGCGCTGACGACAGCCGAAAAGCTGGAGATGCAGGGCGATCCGGTAAATATCAATAACATCGAAAAAACAATAAGAAAAGAGATGGATCATCTCAAAGACAAGCTGAATGACTTGTCCGAACAGGCTAAAAACACTTTTAAACGGAAAAACTAAACAATTCTGCCTTTTCTTAGATTGTCCTTTGAGGGACATGATTTCTCGTCAAAGCAGCGGTTACGCTTGAAAATCTCCTTTTCCATCGTTTAATTCTGAGCCACCGTCAGGTCGGCATGAGTGCAGGCGTGGCGTGAGAATCTTATTGTTATGAAACTGATTAGTTACGTTTCTTTTTTGTTTTGCCCTTCTTCTTTTTCCGGACGGAAAATCCAAACTTCCCGATGAAATCTCCCAGTGCGTAATACTTTCCATGTGCATAAGCAATGGGTTGGGCTTTGGCGAGATCGAAGACACCTGTTTCGGCATTTAGATATTTTCTGTCGCCGTGAACGGCCACAATTTCAGCGAGAAACATATCATGGGTACCCAGTTCTTTTATCTCCTTTACCACACACTCAAGGTTTACGGGCGATTCGG
>CAZRAW010000063.1:0-13471 GCA_964598065.1 uncultured Lentimicrobiaceae bacterium | reverse complement strand
TGCAAAAGTTTTTCCACAGCGAAGCCATTTATGCCATGATTATCGGTGGTATTTCCATGTTTCTCGCCTCTGTCTTGATTTTGTTTGTGAAGGACAATAATTAATTTCAGAATATGGTTATCGAGGATGAATTTGTAGAATTGTCCGGCATCAGGCTGTTTACACGAAAACTGATTCCGGAAGGCGAAAGTTGGAATGATAAAAAGCCTGTGGTGATATTTCTTCACGAAGGACTCGGTTCGGTGAACCAGTGGAAAGATTTTCCGGGAAAATTTATCAGAGAATGTAACATGCCTGTTCTGCTTTATGACCGGCAGGGTTATGGGAAGTCTTCACCTCTCACCGAAAAACGAGGGCTGGATTATATCCACAAGGAAGCAAAACTTCTGGAGCATCTTATACAACATTTTTCACTGAAAAAATATTATCTGCTTGGCCATAGTGAAGGTGGATCGCTGGCGCTGATTTATGCGGCTCACCATCCGGAAGGGTTGATAAAAGTCATTACTTTGTCGGCCAACACTCAGGAGGAACCCTGTATTACGCCTGGAATTGAAAGTGTCAGGAAACAATACGAAAAGCCTGATTCCAAATTGAAACAGGCGTTACGGAAATATCATGGAGCACGCTGTGATGCTGTTTTTTATGCGTGGTGCGATACCTGGACAGCCGGATTTTTCCAAAACTGGAATATCAGAGAGGAGCTGAGGGAGATTCAGGTTCCGGTTTTGGCTTTCCATGGTCGCAACGATCAATACACCAGCCTGCAACAGGTGGAAAATATCCGTCGGCTTGTACCGGAAAGAAAAGAGATATACATTTTAAATCGATGTAGCCATCATCCCCATTTTGATTATCCGGAGAAAGTGTTGGCTGCTGTCTGCAGTTTCATTGCTCAGGATTAACATGTTGTCATACAAGAATGCGGCTTCTTTACTTTTGCTGTCCGTGTAACCACTGGTGGCGGAAATGACACCGCTGGAACATGGGATTTATCCGTACAAAAGTCTCTTTTGCTTTTTCATTTATCCAGGCATCGATGGCTTTGTGTTGCTTATCCTGCAAAGCCCACTGCTCAAAGCGGGTATAATCCTGTTTGAGATTAGCTCTGTGAGACGGAACTCGTTTTGCAAGATATAGCAGACGATATGCATCTTTATTGTTATCCGTTTTAAACGGTACTGGATTGGAAATTTGTCCCGGTTTAAGTTTGTTAACTATAAATGAAACCTGCGGATCAAGCTGCTCTCCTTCAAATTCGATGCTTCCGGTTTGCGGATTCAGCAGATAACCACCGTTATTTTTGTCCTTACCCTGCGAATATTTTTCTACTGCTTTACCGAAGGTTATGGAATCGGAACGAATTTCTCTGACAACAGTATCTAATTTCATCCTGGCTTTTTGCAAATCCTGAGGGGAAACTTTAGGCACAAGCAAAATATGGCGTACATTGATGTAGTCTCCTTTACGGGCAATCATTTGAATGATATGATAACCGGCTTTTGTCTTAACCACGCCTGATATTTCTCCGGGTTTTAGCTTATAGGCTGCTGCTTCAAAAGCCGGATAGAGCTGTCCCCGACCATAAAAACCCAACTCGCCACCGTTTTTGGCAGAGCCGGGATCCTCCGAATACAAGATTGCAAGCGTAGAGAAACTCGCCCCGTTCAAAATACGTTTACGCAACTCCAGCAATTCTTTCTTTACCCGTAGTATTTCTTCCACATTGACAGGCGGTTCCCTGACAATTTGCCGGATGACATACTCTGTCTTTATCATGGGAATGCTGTCTTTTGGCATTTTTTTGTAAAAGCTTTTTATTTCGGAAGGTGTTACGGTAATATTACTGATAATCTTCTGCTGTACCTGCTGGGCCAGCATCTGGTCTTTGACAATATTACGGATCTCCGATTTAATCTCCGACATGGATTTCCCATAATATTTTTCTAACTTTTCCTGGCTTCCAAACTGATTAATAAAGCCGGAAAGTCTTCTCTCCAATTCTGCGTTCACCTGAATTTTATTAACCTTAATACTGTCAACTTCTGACTGGGCAACCATAAGATTCTGATAAAGCAAACTTTCCAGAATCTTACATTTCATATCCTGTTCGGTACCTTCGATGGAACCTCGCATTCTGTAATTTAAATACTGATTTTCAATATCGGATTCCAGTATCAGTGTGTTGCCAACCACGGCAACTACCTGGTCGATAATTTTCCCCTTAGGTGCGCTGGTGCTATCGCTTTGCCGGGCTATTGCCGATGGCTGACCGGCAACAAACAGGATGAGAACAAGTAAGCCCCAAAGGCTGTTAGTGCTAATACGTTTTGGTTTTATCGGGTTCTTTGTCATTTTAATAGATTTCAAATTCTTTTCGTTTTATGGCATGCTTAAAAATACCTGCCCGTAATTGATTAATCATTTCTGTTTTGCGTTTATTTAAAATTATTTGTCGGATAAAATTTGCTTCCATATCTTCGGGGGAAATATCATCTTTAATTTTAAAGTTGACAAATTTAAGCAGATAAATCTTGCTGTCATCCTTTAATCGGATAATTCGGTGATTTTTGAGATAAATACCCTGATTATAGGTTTCAATAGGAATCACTTTCAACAATTGATTAAACGGAATCCAATTGTTTGTGTCTGTCGAAAAAGATTCAGCCATGACCGGAGCGTAATCTTCCAGCGAATCCAGTAAAACACTGTCAGGTAAATGAAACATTCCCCAGAAAACTCTTTCCAATTGAGGGCTGTCTTCCCGCTTTCGGTTTATAATGGCATAAATGACCTTCACAATATTTTCTTTCAACTGAAAATCTTTCAGATGACTTTTGTAATAGTCGTTGATTTGTTTGTCGGTTGTAACTGTATCCATATTTTGTATTACGTATTCCGTTTCATATTGATAGATAATTAACGAATTACGATACTCTTCAAGCCGTTTTTTGAAATTTAGTTTTTTTTCGGGCAGGTTTTTTTCGGCTTGCTGAAGTAGTAGTTGGGTGTGTACCCACTTATTGATATAGCTTTGGCAAAAAAGCAGACTGTCGCGTGATGAAATACCTTTGGGGATTATCTCTTTTAAATCATTAACATACAGATATTTGTCGCCAACACGTGCCAGCGGAGTCTCGCCTGCTTTATTTTTGTGACTACAGCCGGTCAGCCCGATGCCTGCGAGGACAGCTAAAAATAGCATCATCACAAACCAACCGTGAAAGCCGGATTCTTCCTTCCGGAAAAAGATATGTGGTCTGCGCTGCATCAAGATTTCTTTTTGTTTTGTAATTTCATTAGTTTATGCAAAACTTTTTTGTTGACATGCACGGGGTATTTCCTTCTGAGCTGCTTTACCCATTGTTTATCTAAATAGTCCTGATAGCCAGAGGTAACAAGTCCGCGGGCATGGTCAAAAGTCATAATGCCCGGGGGAATAATTTTTTTGATAAAAACCAGGCTGACTTCATTTCCCTCTGCCGAAGGTACCGGTTTGGAAAGTCCTGTTTCCCAAGATGTCTCGTCAAGTAGTCTGCTTTCGCCTTTTTGGAAAGTTCCGCTGTCAGCCTTCAGCCCTTTTATCCCTTTTACTTTGTCATGCCGAATGGCCTGTAAAAGCTGCGCTTTGTTTTTGTATTGCTTTATGAGGGCTTCCATTTGGCCCAGAGACTGTTTCGGGCACGAAAAAATGATAGCTTCTCTTTCCCGGCCATGTTTATACTGCTGACGATGACTTTTGTAAAAAGCATGTAATCCCAGCGTGTCTTTCATGGCTTCCGACCAAACCAATTTATCCGTCAGGTTAAAAAGCAGAATCCCATCGTGGTATTCGGTCATTAGTGCTTTAAAATCCGGATAAAAATCTTCGAGATGCTCGTTTTCATAACGAAGAGAGTTCTCATCAACAAATTGTTTGAACAAATGATTAAGCATTACGGATTTGTCCTGATAGGTCTTACCCTGTAAATGTTTTTCAACAAAACGGGCAAAATCCTGCTGAGTATAGACTTTCGGGTCTTTTTTACCAATTTCCATAATGGCATTGTTCCATACACCCGGCAGGCTGTCAGCATTAAATTGCCCTTTCAGCGCCGAAGAATCCATAACATTAAATAAGGCTTGTTTGGCGTCGGCATAAATTCTAAAGTCGTTATCCTTTTTAATTTTTGTCAAAACAGCTTCTTTGCTTTTCTCAAAGCGTTGGTCCCCTTCGACACGTTTTTTCAGCATGGATTGTTCCTGTTTGAACGTCCCCGGTCGCTTCCGGCTGAGGAGTTTAATGATATGAAAGCCATAAATAGTCTGGAAAGGTTTGGAAATTTGTCCGGGTTGCAGCTTGTCAACTTGCGTAACAAACTGCGGGACAATGCGTCCGGAAGAAAATTTAGGCAGCTTGCCGCCATTGTCAGCAGAGCCACGGTCTTCAGAATATTTTTTGGCCGCTTCTTCAAAAGACATTCCTTCTTTGATTTTTCTGTAGATATTCTGAATTTTTTTTGCTTTGGCAGCCGAATCGGCAGGAGTGAAATCTGGTTTCAGCGCCACAAAAATATGTTCCACCTCGGCAATACCCATAGCCGGACGCTTGTCGGTTACTTTTATTAAATGATAACCGTAGCGGGTACGGACAGGCTTTGACACACTGTCCACCGGAGTGGTGTAAGCAGCTGTTTCAAAGGGATAAACCATATCGAAGACAGAAAAATAACCAAGGTCACCACGATTGCCCCGACGTCCGCGCTGTTTTCCGGGAATGGCTTTTTGACTTCTTGCCGACGGGTCTTCCGAATATTTCACGGCAGCTACGCCAAAATTCAGACCGTTAATAATCTCCGAACGGATTTTATTGATTTTATTCCATGCTTTCAGTGTGTCGGCGGGACTGGCATCCGGACTGACGCGGATAAAAATATGGCTGACACGCACATCGTATTTCATCCGGTTATATGCCTCTTTCACAAGCGAATCGGTTACTTTCTTATCCACAAAATACTGTTGGGCAAGTTGTTTGCGGTAGCCTTTCAGTTCTTTTTTAAAAGCAGCAACAGTATCCATTTTCAGGTTTTCGGCTTCCAGTACTTTGAGTCTGAAATTAATATAAAGCTGCAGGTAATCCTGCAAACTGGTCGTGTCCTGACCTTCGGTACCGTTTTTATTATAAATTTTCAGAAATTCACCAGCGGTAATTTTATACCCGTCAATGTTGAATAATTCTTTTTTCAAGAAATTTTTCTGTGCATGAACGTTGGCAGCAAAGAAAATAAAAGCTGCAAAAAACCAGACTTTTTTCATATTTAAAATCAGATTATTTATCCTTTTCTACTGTAATTGGGCGCTTCGCGGGTAATGGTAATGTCGTGCGGATGGCTTTCGGCCACTCCCGCAGCGGTGATTTTGATGAATTTTGCCTTTTGTAAATCGCTGATGTTGCGCGACCCGGTATAACCCATACCGGCACGCAGTCCGCCCACCATTTGTAAAATAACCTCCGAAAGAGTACCTTTATATGGGACTCGTCCCACAATACCTTCGGGCACAAGCTTTTTGATATCATCCTCAGTATCCTGGAAATAACGGTCTTTGGAGCCTTGCTGCATGGCTTCTACCGAGCCCATACCGCGATAGGATTTGTATTTCCTGCCATCGAAAATAATGGCTTCTCCCGGCGATTCATCCACACCTGCAAACAGCGAGCCGGCCATGATGCTGTCTGCACCTGCCGCCATAGCTTTTACAATGTCACCCGTGTAGCGGATGCCCCCGTCGGCAATGACCGGAATGTGGGAATTTTTTAATGCTTTGGCCACATTGTACACAGCCGTAAGCTGCGGAACGCCCACGCCGGTAACAATACGTGTGGTACAAATAGAACCGGGACCAATACCTACTTTTATGGCATCGGCGCCTGCTGCCAGCAAATCCAGTGCAGCTTCTCGCGTAGCCACATTGCCCACCACCAAATCAATTCCCGGATATTTTTTCTTCACCTGTTTGGCCATTTTAAGGACGCCCTCCGAGTGTCCGTGAGCCGTGTCCACAACAATGGCATCCACACCGGCATCTACCAGTGCTGCCACCCGTTGCATAGTGTCCGCAGCGATGCCCACGGCGGCGGCCACTCGCAACCGCCCACGGCTGTCTTTACAACTGTTGGGATGTGCTTCTATTTTTATGATGTCTTTGTAGGTGATAAGTCCGACCAGCTTAAAATCGTTGTCCACTACAGGAAGTTTCTCAATTTTGAACTCTTGCAGTATCTGTGCGGCCTCTTCGAAATTGGTGAACTCGGTAGTAGTTATCAGATTTTCCTTTGTCATCACCTCCTGAATGGGTTTTTCCATGTCTCTTTCAAAGCGGAGGTCGCGGTTGGTAACAATGCCCACCAGTTTATTCTTTTTGTCTACCACCGGAATACCACCGATGCTGTATTCGCGCATCATGTTCAGCGCATCGATGACGCGGGCGCCGGCACTTAATGTTACCGGATTTAAAATCATACCGTTTTCCGCCCGTTTTACTTTTTTTACTTCGATGGCCTGCTTTTCGATGCTCATGTTTTTATGGATAACCCCAATGCCACCTTCCTGTGCCATGGCTATGGCCATTTTCGATTCGGTAACCGTGTCCATGGCTGCCGAAACGATGGGGATTTTTAATTCGATATTTCGCGAAAAACGGGTGGTGAGATTGGTTTCTCTTGGTAAAACCCCCGAATGGGCAGGGACGAGAAGCACATCATCGTACGTAAGTCCTTCACCCAAAAATTTTTCATTTTCCATGGCCATGGAGAAGATTTAAAGTTTATGCAAAAATATCAAAAATCCGCTATCCCCGTAAATCCTTTTTACGGAAAAATTATTTTAACAAGTTTTAACGGCGACATGTTTTATAACTAATTTGTTCCCTGATAAATACACTACAATATCAGACTATGAGACAGAGACAAAACAAATGTTGATTTTTTACTTTCATACAAGTTGCGTAAAAGTTTGAATTTAATGATAGATACCAAAACCGGATTCTTGGTTTGAAGTATAAAATCGATACTTTTGTTCTATGGATAGAACCACCCTGTTTGCCGATGTTCTGCTGCCGCTTCCCATTCCCGGGACATTTACTTACCGGGTTCCTTTTGCCTTGAATGATGTGGTAAAACCCGGACAGCGCGTTTCGGTGCAATTCGGCCGACGGCATGTCTATGCAGGACTGGTGCTGGAAATTCACAAACACCCGCCACAGAAAGGAGCCCCGAAATATATTTTATCAATTCTGGATAAAAAGCCGTTGGTCAATGCTCTGCAATTTCAGTTTTGGAAATGGATGGCCGATTATTACATGAGTACTTTGGGTGAGGTGATGAATGTGGCGATGCCTTCCGCATTTAAGCTTAGCAGCGAGTCAAAAGTGGTTTTATCGCCCGGATTTGTTCCCGATAAAGAAACGTTAAACGAATCAGAATACAGGATTACCGAAGCATTGTTGCAGAAAAATAAAGGACTGACCATAAATGAAGTAACAAATATTGTCGGTTACCAGAAAGTGCTACCCCTGCTAAAAACAATGATTGAACGACGGCTTATCGTGATGGAAGAGGAACTGAAACAACAGTACAAACCGAAAAAAACAAAAATGGTTCGGCTGGCACCGGTTTTTTTCGACGAAGCTGCTTTGCAGGAACTTATGGATCAGCTGGGGAAAAGAGCACACAAACAATTGGAACTGGTGATGGGTTTTCTTTCCTTGTCGGGTTTTCCGCTGAAGAAAGAATTTACCGTGGCAAAAGCAGAGTTACTGGCCAAAACTAAAGCCGGCGATGCCGCTATTAAAGCACTTGTGGATAAAGGCGTTTTTCTTCTCGAAGAAAAAATTATCAGCCGCTTTACGGAAGAAAATACCAAAACGGAAGGCTCGTTTGAGTTGAGTCCGGGTCAGCAGGAGGCTTATGAAGCGCTCACGGCGCAAATACAGGAACATTTGGTGGTGTTGCTGCACGGCGTTACTTCCAGTGGTAAAACGGAGTTGTACATCAAGCTGATAGAAGATACCCTGCAACAGGGGAAACAGACGCTGTATCTGCTACCGGAAATTGCCCTCACCACACAAATCATCAACCGTCTGCGAAAGCATTTCGGCGATGAAATAGGTGTTTATCATTCGCGTTACAACCAAAACGAACGCGCTGAAGTGTGGGAAAATATTGCCGGACTTCAGCAGACAGGCATTCATAGACCTTATCGTATCATTCTCGGACCACGTTCGGCTATGTTTCTGCCGTATGAAAACCTGGGCTTAATCATTGTGGATGAGGAACATGATGCCTCCTACAAACAATTCGACCCTGCGCCACGTTACAATGCCCGTGATTCTGCCATTTATCTGGCGAAACTCCATGATGCCAAAGTAGTACTTGGCTCAGCCACCCCTGCTATTGAGACTTATTTCAATGCCAAAAATGGAAAGTACGGACTGGTTTCTCTTACCGAACGCTTTGGCGGACTGCAAATGCCGGAGATAAAAGTGGTTAGTATGAAAGAAGAGAAAAGAAGACGTTTACTAAAATCACATTTTACTTCCGTTTTGCTTGACCACATAAAACAGGCGCTTGAGAAAAAACAACAAGTCATTCTTTTTCAAAACCGCCGGGGTTTTTCGCTAAGAATAGAATGTGAGCAATGTAACTGGATTCCACAGTGCAAAAACTGCGATGTTACCATGACTTACCACAAAAAACAGGAGTTAATGAAATGCCATTATTGTGGTTATTCACGGCCGGTACCGGCGGTATGTGAGGCATGCGGCAGTCCTCATCTCGTTATGCAGGGCTTCGGAACGGAAAAAGTGGAAGAAGAGCTGTCTCTGATTTTGCCGGATGCGCGCATCGACCGAATGGATCTGGACACAACGCGATCGAAGAATGCTTTCCAGCGCATCATTTATAGTTTTGAAAACCGGAAAACCGACATCCTTACCGGTACACAAATGGTAACTAAAGGGCTCGATTTTGACAATGTGCAGGTGGTGGGCATTCTGAGCGCCGACAATATGCTGAGCTTCCCCGATTTCAGGGCGCACGAACGGAGTTTCCAAATGATGGAGCAGGTGAGCGGCCGGGCAGGAAGAAAAAAGCATCAGGGAATCGTTATAATCCAGACCTGGCAACCGGCGCATCCGGTCATCCGCGATGTGGTAAACCACGATTTTGAAAATATGTATGCGAGAGAACTTGTGGAACGAAACAGGTTTAAATATCCACCGTTTTACCGGTTAGTGATGATAAAGCTGAAACACAAAAAACCGGAAATACTCAATGAAGCGGCTGCCGTGCTTGCCCGCGATCTTAAAGCCCGCTTTGGCAATTTGGTTTACGGTCCGGAATATCCCATGGTTTCACGCATAAAAAATCTGTTTATCAAACAAATTTTATTCAAAATTCCCCGCAACAAACGGCAGGCAGAGAAAAAGCAACAATTGAAACAAAGCATTGATCAATTTAAAACTTTGCCCAAATACAAATCTGTACGGGTTCAGGTGGATGTGGATCCGCAGTAGGATTTCTTATTTTTTTTCTTTTCGTATAACCACGTAAATATCCTCGTTATCTTTTTTCATGAAATATTTTTCACGGGCATATTTTTCCAATTGGGTAGTGTCGTATTTCAAGGCGTTCAGGGAGCTCTTGTTCTTTTGGATTTCTGTTCGATAAAAATGCTTTTGCTGGTCGAGACGATCAATTTTATTACTCAGTCTCATCTGCTCACGAAAATTATCACTATCGAAAAATGCCATCCAAATAATGAATGCCAGTCCGGTGTAGAAATAACGGTTGTTGATATATTTGAGAAAAAAATACCTCATCGTATTTGCAAAAGTAGTGCAATTGCCAGCAGAAAAACCTGCTTCCAAAAAGTTTTTACACGTGGGATTGTTAACAATAAGGAGGCGGGGTGTGGGACAAGATGGGCTGCATGCAGGAGCGTAACACATTGTGTTTCAATATTATTTGCCATTCATCCTGAAAAGTGCAAATATTAATGTTCAGTTTCGGGCAAATCCAGTAAATTTGGCTCGGAATAATTTATTGAAAACAGTATTGATTAAAGAATAATACATGCACATCCCTGACGGATACATTTCACCAAAAGTTTTTGTGCCTTTTTATCTGCTGTTTATCCCTTTGTTTGTTAAAGGAATAAAGAAACTACGCCGGCAGTTAAATGAAGAGGTGTTACCGTTGTTGTCTTCTTTGACCGCCTTGTCTTTTATTATAATGATGTTTAACATCCCGATTCCGGGCGGTACCAGCGGACATGCTCTCGGTACTGCACTTATTGCAATTATATTCGGCCCCTGGGCCGGATTCATGGCAATATGTTTTGTGCTTTTGTTACAGGCATTGCTATTTGGTGATGGAGGTATCACAACCTATGCTATTAATGCCATAGCCATGGGATATGTCGCTTCTTTTTCAGGATATTACACTTATAAGCTACTTAAAAATAAGATTTCTGATAAATTAAACTACTTTATTTCCGGCTGGACCAGTATTGTACTAGCTTCACTTGTTGTCGCCATAGTTCTCGGCATAGAGCCCTACATTGCTAAAAATATTAATGGCGTCCCCATCTATTTTCCCTATGGTCTGAAAGTTACCCTGCCTGCTATTGTGGGTTCTCATATGCTGTTTTTTGGTGTGATAGAGGGCCTTTTTACTTTGTTTGGGGTTTCCTATTTTAAACGTTATTTGGACACCGGGCAGGGTTATAAAACCATTGGGGTCAAAAAAGAAACTTCCGATATACTTCTGTTTTTCTTTGTGGTTTTACTCATTATGCTGCTCGTGCCTTTGGGAATAATAACTGAAAATCCGGCATGGGGCGAATGGAATTTGAGCTTTTTTCATGAAAACCTGGGGTTTATTCCGCTGGGGATAAAACACTTTTCGACATTTTATTCTGCGCCATTATCAGGATACGCTTTACCCGGAATGAGTGCCGTAGCTTCCTATTACCTTTCGGCTATTTTAGCATTTTTTATTACAACTTTTATATTTTATCTCTTTTCCCGTAAAAGAAATGTTCTTTTTGACAAATTATTTTTTGTTAATTATTTGCTTGTAATTTTTGCTGTTGTGGTATCTACAAACCTTTACTTCATATTGCTTTTTTTAATTATCGCCTTACTACTCTCGGGAAAAGATATTTTTAAATTAATATGGAGAACATTGGCAGCCATATTGGTTTTTAACCTTTTATCTTCAATATATTTCATAATCACTAAAAATTACACAAACCTGATAGTTTTTAATTTGCGCACATTCACCATTTTGTATTTTACTTTGCTTGCCGGAAAAAAATTAAACCTGTTTGCCATTTTTAGCTTTTCACCATTTATAAGTTACACTTTGACACTTGCTTATAGTCAAATAATGAATTACCTGACAACTTACGAGCAAATGAAACAGGCATTGGATAGCAGAATAGTAAAGAAAATTACTTTAATGAATTCCTATAGTATTCTGGGATATCAGATTAACTTGTTTATAAAGAAAACATTTGAAAATTCAAAAGAGATAACGCAGGCAATAAATTCGAGGACCATAATATGATTGAAGTAAAAAATATTTATTTTAAGTATGAGAAAGAGTTCGTACAAAAAAACGCAAGTTTTTCTATATCAAAAGGCGAAAAGATTGCTTTATTTGGCGTTAACGGTAGTGGAAAAACATCCTTGTTAAAACTGCTGGATGGCTTGATATTCCCTCAAAGAGGTGAAATATTATTTGAGGGACAAAAACTCACAAAACAAAGTTTAAAAAATAAAGATTTCAGAAAAGAATTTCGAACTTCGGTTGGTTTGTTGTTTCAGAATCCTGATATCATGTTATTTAACCCGACTGTTTATGAGGAATTATCTTTCGGATTAAAACAACTTCAGTACAGAAACTTAGATGAAAAAATTAGTTATTGGGGTGAAAAACTAAACTTGTCAGGTCTGTTAGACAAATCTCCCGTAAAACTGAGTGGAGGAGAAAAACAACGGATTGCACTGGCTTCGATACTTATTTTAGAGCCTAAACTTTTGCTTTTAGATGAGCCGTTTTCTTCACTGGATCCAAGAGCAACCGGTTGGCTTATTGACTTCCTGGGCTCTTTGGATTCAACCTTTGTTATGGCGCTTCATAATATTGAATTAGCTAGAGAAATTGCCGATCGGGTTATTGTACTTTCCGAAAATCATGAAATTATATATGATGGTGACATAAATAATTTTGCCAGTGACAAAAAGGAATTGGTAAAAGCCGGTTTATGGCATCGACATTCGGGAAAGGAACCTCATTTTCATAATTTTTAGGATAACAAAGAAAATGAATTTCCCTGTAAAAATGATTTCTGTTGATTTGTATCGTCAGGAAGATTTCCCTACTCCATCCAGCTCATTTAAATCTCCCATCTGCATCAGGATATCCATCGTCGTTTTAGCTTCTGCTTCATCCACAATACTTATGGCACTGCCTACATGAACCAAAACGAAGTCTCCGGTTTTAGCTTCAGGCACCATGGCGAGGTTTACCTGTTTAACAATACCGTTGAATGACACTTTGGCCACACGGAATATATCGTCTATGTCCGAGTCTATTTGAATAATTTTTCCGGGAATTGCTAAACACATAATTATTTAATTTTAATTTTTAACCATTCATACCATTTATCCATTCCTTCTCCCGTAATAGATGAAATCTCAAAAAACTCAATGTTTGGGTTTACCTGTCTGGCGAATTCTTTGGCTTTTTCCATATTAAAGTTTACATAAGGCAGCAAATCAATTTTGTTGATGATGCAAACCTGTGAGCCATCAAACATATCGGGATATTTAATGGGTTTATCATCTCCTTCCGTTGTACTGATAATAACGACTCTGGCATTTTCTCCCAGGTCAAATGCAGCAGGGCAAACCAGATTGCCAACATTTTCAATCATTACGACAGCATTGGATTCCGGCTTGAGTTTCAATATGGCATTACTAACCATAGTGCTGTCGAGATGGCAAGCCTTACCGGTATTGATTTGAACAACAGGAATTTGTAATGCATCAATTCTGTTTGCATCATTCATGGTTTGTTGATCACCTTCAATAACATAAAAATTGATTTTGCTTTTGAGATCGGTTAAGGTCTTTTCAAGCAAAGTTGTTTTCCCGGATCCGGGTGAGCTTACCAGATTGATAGCAAAAATATTCTTTCCGAGGAAGTAACCGCGATTTCTTTCGGCAAGCAATTGGTTAGATTGCAAAATATCCTGCTCAACTTCCAGAATAGTTTTATCATGGTGATGATGGTGGTGTTCATGCTCGTGTTCATGTTCATGTCCATGCCCGATATGATGGTCAACAGGCATTTCACTGACCGGAGACTCCATCTCTCCGGGTTTTTGGATAGTAATCTCTTCTGTTACACCACACCCACAAGTTG
>CAZRAW010000062.1:0-13643 GCA_964598065.1 uncultured Lentimicrobiaceae bacterium | reverse complement strand
TTCAGTTTTAGATTCCTCAGCATCTTCAGCCTTAATTTCTTCGGCTTTAGGCTCTTCGGTTTCAGCCACAGTTTCAACAGTTGCTTTAGCTTTAGTTTCATCGGCAGCCTCTTTGGCAGCGGCAACTTCGGCTTCTATTTCAACAGCTTTTTTCTTGGCTAACACGGCTTCACGTGCTTCACGAATTTTAGTTTCGGTTTCAAAACGTATTTTCTTTTCATCGCGTGATTTTTCTTCCAAACCGCTGACTTTGGCAGCAATTTTAGCCTCTTTTTCTTTCAACCAGGCCTGAAATTTTACCTCAGCCTGTGCCTCATCAAAAGCACCTTTTTTCACACCTTTGAGCAAGTGAAGTTTATACAACACCCCTTTGTATGAAAGGATAGCCCTGACAGTGTCTGTAGGTTGTGCGCCTTTTTGCAACCAGCTCAAAGCAGCATCAACATCAATTTCAATCTGAGCAGGATTTTTTGTAGGATCATACATCCCTATTTTCTCAATATACTTTCCGTCACGTGGTGCACGACCATCCGCAATAACGAGATGATAATAAGGATTTCCCTTCTTACCATAACGTTGTAATCTCATCTTAACTGGCATAACAGTCTAATTTTTAAATAAATAATGATTTAATAAAATTGGCTGCAAATATCGGATTATTTTTTTAATAATGAAAACTTTTCCCGGGAATTATTTTTTGTTTTTGGGCGGCCATGCCGGGAATAAAGAATAAAAAAAGGGGGAATGAAATGAACAGTGAAAGATTGGTCGGGGCCAAAATCACCATCTCCCCCAAGGGTGTCTCGTTGATAAAAAAACAAAAGCCATTCAAAATTTGAACAGCCTCTGTTTTTTTTTTCAAAATCCGAAAGGAGTCTTATGCGTCGATATTGGCATATTTTGCATTGGCTTCGATGAAGGCCCTGCGTGGCGGGACATCGTCACCCATGAGCATAGAAAAAACATGGTCGGCTTCCGAACCGTTTTCAATGGTTACCTGACGCAGCGTCCGGCGGGCAGGGTCCATGGTGGTTGACCAGAGTTGCTCGGCATTCATTTCGCCAAGACCTTTGTAACGCTGAATGTGAATACCTTTATCGATTCCGTCAACAGAGAGGTCGCTAACAATCTGCAAACGTTCTTCTTCCGTCCAGCAATAAAGTTCTGTTTTTCCCTTACGAATCAGGTATAAAGGAGGCGTGGCAATATAGACATAGCCTCTTTCAATCAGTTCGCGCATGTAACGGAAAAAGAAAGTAAGAATCAGTGTTGCAATGTGGCTTCCGTCCACATCAGCATCGGTCATAATAATAATTTTGTGATATCGCAGCTTTTCAATGTTCAGCGCTTTGCTATCCTCTTCTGTGCCGAGATGGACGCCAAGTGCCGTATAGATATTTTTAATCTCCTCGCTTTCGAAAATACGATGTGGCAATGCTTTTTCCACATTCAGAATCTTACCGCGAAGGGGAAGAATAGCCTGAAATTTCCGGTCGCGGCCCTGTTTGGCCGTACCACCGGCAGAATCGCCCTCCACGAGGTAAATTTCCGATACTTCCGGGTCGCGTTCGGAACAATCGGATAATTTTCCGGGAAGACCGGAGCCGGAAAGCACATTTTTCCTTTGTACGAGTTCGCGTGCTTTGCGGGCGGCATGCCGCGCCGTAGCGGCGAGGATAACTTTCTGTACGATGGTTTTTGCCTCTTTGGGATGCTCTTCAAGGTAAAATGCCAGATTCTCGCTGAGCATTTGGTCCACAGCGCCCATCACCTCCGAGTTGCCCAGCTTGGTTTTGGTCTGTCCTTCAAACTGCGGTTCCATCACTTTTACAGAAATAATAGCGGTAAGGCCTTCACGAAAGTCATCGCCGTTGATGTCAAATTTCAACTTGGCCAGCATCCCTGATTTCTCGGCATAGCTTTTCAGTGTACGGGTAAGCGCCCGCCGGAAACCTGAGAGGTGTGTCCCGCCTTCGTGGGTGTTGATGTTGTTGACGTAAGAGTGGAGGTTTTCGGTAAAAGAAGTGTTGTATTTCATGGCAACCTCAATAGGGACGCCGTTCTTCTCGCCTTCCATGGAAATGACCTCCGGAACAAGCGATTCGCGGTTTTCATCAAGATATTTGATGAAATCAGAAAGCCCGTTTTCCGAGTGGAAAAGCTCCTGTACCGGGGAGCCATCTTCGTTGGTCAGGCGCTCATCGGTCAGTAAAAGCCGGATGCCTTTATTCAGAAAGGCCAGTTCACGTAACCTTGTTGCCAGTGTATCAAAATTATAAGATGTTACTCTGAAAATGGTATTGTCGGGAATAAAATGGATTGTCGTACCGGTTTTGTCCGACTCACCGATGACTTTCACATCCTCCAGCGGATGTCCTTTTTCATACTCCTGATAGAAGATTTTTCCTTCCCGGTAAACAGTTGCTGTAAGCTTGCCTGACAGTGCATTAACACAACTTACACCAACGCCGTGAAGACCACCGGAAACTTTATAAGAACCTTTGTCGAATTTACCACCGGCATGCAAAACGGTCATAACCACTTCCAAAGCCGAGCGATTTTCCTTTTCATGGATACCTGTAGGAATCCCACGGCCATTGTCCGACACGGTTATGGAGTTATCTTTGTGTATGGTAACGAAAATTTCATCGCAATAGCCTGCCATGGCTTCGTCAATAGAGTTGTCCACTACTTCGTAAACCAAATGGTGCAAACCTCGTTCACTAATATCGCCTACAAACATAGCCGGACGTCTCCTCACGGCTTCTAATCCTTCCAGTACTGTAATATTGCTGGCATTATATTGATCCTCAGCGTTTTTCTGGTCTGTTGTCATAATAATAAAACTTCTTTGAAAAATTTTTCCTTTTAAACATGCAAAGGTACGTAAAATTACTGTTTTGACTTACTCCTGTAACATTCTTTTGCAGGAAGTTATTAACCAAAAAACGGTTGAAGATTGTTAAAATCCCGAATGTTAAAAGCGGTAATGGACGCCGACCATAACTTCCAGCCCGGCCACAGGATATCCGTCAAAACGAAAATACTGTTTATTCAATAAATTGGTAACCCGGATAAAACTGAAAAGTTGTTTGTCGATTTGATAGTCCACGCCGAGATTAATGTCAAAATAACGGTCAAGATAATAAAATTGATTGTCGGGCCAGACAGACAGCCATGGACCAATTTGATACCATTCTTTTGATGCCCAGCGCTTATCCATATAGTTTACCTCCAATGAGGGTCTTATCTTTTTTATTTGATAGGAAGCTCCGAGACGCATGTTGAAAAGCGGTTTATACAATGGTTTATCGTAATTGCCCAACGAATAATTATGGTATTTTCCTTTTAACCAGATATTTAGTCCGGGTGTATTGGAATAGGTCAGACTGCCACTCAGGTCAAAAACATGACCATTGGCATAATAAATATCAAAGTCTTTTTTGGGAGGAAGATAAGCACCCGAACTGCTTTGGAAAAATACCGGCCCGGAATTGTTCATATACATAGAAGCGGGATGATCGAAATAAGGCATGTCTGAAAAACTGCGGTAGCCGGCTCTGAATTCAAACCCGAAACGCCGGGCAATATTTCCACGAAAACCGCCATAAACTTCAAATTTGGTATTCTCCCACCGGAAATCATTTTGTTGAGAGTCAAGATAAGGGTTTTCACGACTTAATTCCAACAAAGAATTTTTCTTCAGGCCTCCGTCAACTCCGCCGAAAAAGGAAAAGATTCCAGGGGCAACATTCACATTCACATGGAGGTAAGGATAAAAATGGAGTTTCTCCTCCTTTTGTTTTAACCACTCAAAATTCAACCCGGCTTTGAAAGAAAAAATACCGTAACGTGCGTCAAAATATGGAAGCACACGTGTGTAATAATCCTCTTTCAACTGATAACCGGCCTGCAAAGCGGTTGATTTGTTTTGGAAATAGTCAAAATTGCCTTCCAGCCCAAGCTGTTGATGGTTGAAAATTTTACTTACCCTGAACCCTTTGTGCAGATCAAAATCAAAATGGGCATTTATTTCCGACATACCGTGTTTGCCGGAAAGATAATAGGTATTTGCTCTGAAAAGATGATTCAGTTTGTAACTATTCCGGTAACTGCTGGAGTATTTTACACCCAAACGTGCCACCTGATAATACTGCTTCAGGCTGGCGTCATTTTTGTCGTAATTCAAAGTGTCGCCTTTGGTATTGAAGCCGTAGTAACGGTTGGAGCTAATACGGTAACTGCCACGGATTGCCAACACATGATACCGGAAATATTTATCATAGCTGATACCGGCTTTTGAGTATGTGTAAGGCGAAGGCAGGTAGTTTTTAATGTTCAAGAATGAGGAGTGATGCAACAGATGTACCGTCAGCAGATAGTGTTTTGACCTTCCGCCGGAATAAAAATATTCGAGCAACGGGCTTATACGGCTGCCCAATCCCAGCGTCAGCAGATTTTTCCACGACTGTTGTGCCGGCCGGTAAGTTTTCACGGACGAAGAAAGTCTTATCGTTTTCAGTTGAATGGTTGTCGGAACTTTAATATCGGAGAAGCCGGCAATCACCGGAACTGTTAACATTTCCAGCACCGGCGCCTCCGGTTTGCGCCCTATTTTCAAGGCTTCTCCCGTAACCGGACGGCTGCTGCCGTAAATAGTAACGATTTCGTTGTGTTTCTGATTCAAAGTATCTGCTTTGCTTTGCCCGAAAACAGTAGATGACAGCAGTATGCAGGAAGCCAAAAACAATAATTTATTTATTCGAACTCTCTTCATGCCCATTATTTCTTCTGTTTGTTATGTTTTTTGGAAACGGTTGTCTTTTCTGCCGGTAGAGCAGCCAATTTTTTCCGGGCCATCTGTTTTAAATTATTGCCCGGATAGTTAGCAACGATGCTTTTAAGCGTTTCGCGCGCCTGGAAAATGTTGCCCCGTGCAACGTAAACATCCGCCAGCAGGATAAATCCTTTGGCAACCCAGTAAATCTCAGTAGGATACTGGTCGGACAAGGCATAAATCAGTTTTTCCGTTTTACCATACTTTTTATTTTTGAAACTTATCAAAGCGAGGTAGTACTTCGACTCGGCACCGCGTTTGCCTTTGCTCAGCTTATCGGTAATACTGAATTCGCGTTGGGCCGTTGTCAGGTCGCCGGCTTTCCATGCCGCTTTTGCCAACACGTAATGGGCGTAAACGGTCTGGTCTTCAGTTACTTCAGACATTCGGATAAGTTCATTAGCAGCTTTTGCCGCCTGGCTCAGGTTGGCCGACAAAAAGTTAGCCCGCATTTGGCCATCGATGGATTCCAGTTTTAGAGAAGGCTCCTCCGCCTGGGGCTGTACTTTTTGATAAAATGCCGCGGCTTTTGCGTAATTCCGACGGGCATATTCCATTCGCGCCGCTTTCACCAGCGAAGGCAGACTGTAATCATTTTCCGGCCAGGCGATGATTTTTTCGTAATAGGCCAGCGCCAAAGTGGTATCCTTTTGGCGTGCGTAACATTCGGCAAGATAATGCCAGGATTTCAACACAAAGCCACCTTTGGGGAATTGCTGCAAATAGCTGTGCAACGCCGCTTCCGTACGGGTACAGTTGCCGGCAAGATATGCATTTTCGCCTACCGAAAAAGTCAGCGAATCTTCCTGACTCTTAGATATTTGAACAAAATTCAGTGTATGCACATAGGCAAAATAGGCCGCCGGGTCAGCCTTGTCCTGGTAAATACTTTCCAACGTGCTAAGAGCTACGCGCGCTTCTCCCGAAGCAGGATAAGCGGCAATAACCCCTTTCAGCTCTTTAATAGCACGGTCGTACTGGCTGTTTTTGTAATAAAGCAATCCGATTTTCACTTTAGCCATACGTGCATAGCTGCTGCGGGGTTTCTCCTTCACAATACGCTGAAAATAAATAATCCCCTCACGTGGATTATTCAGCGTACTGGTATAAGTGGAAGCGATATCATACACGGATCTCGTATAATAAATAGAATTAGGATACTGCTGCACGAGCTGTTGCAAGACTTTGATCTTTTTACCAAACTGCATTTGTGCGCCATAACAAAAAGCCTCTTCGTACAAAGCATAATCGGTATTCCGGCCACCTGACGCGATGACTTTCCGATACCACGGATGAGCCAGTGCATATTTTTCCATAAGCGTGTAGCTGTCGGCAATGCGTAGTTGTGCATCTGTCGTCATGGACGGGTCGTGGTAATGCAGGTTCAGGAAACGCTTAAACCAGCTGATGGCCTGTAGATAATTTCTTTGCTTGAAATAGCTGTAAGCCAGGTCATAATAAGCCGGAACATACAGACTAACGGCCGTGGCCCCGCGACCGGTAAGGAAAACCTTGTAGGCATGTGTGGCTCTCGAATACTGTCGCAGCTGGTAGTAACAACCGCCTTCCCAATACAGACTTTTCAAACGGATTTTCGGATCGCTGCTGTATTTTGCTGCTTTTTTAAAATAGGTCAGCGCCCGGATAAAATTCCGCCGGTTGTAAAAATCAGTGGCCTGTGTAAAAGTTAGTTTCTGATAAGCTATCTGCAGGCTCCTTTGTCGCACACCCGACCTTTCGATGGAAGAAATGGCAGCGAGGTTATTATGCATATTCACATAAAGCTGAGCCAGCAAAACCGCAGCTTCCGAACGCCATTGCTGTCTGATGCCATTGTTGTTGATAAAATTCTGCACCATGGCAATGGCATTGCGGTTACGGTCGCCTTTCTGCCGAATGCTCACACGGGCATAAGTTAATAGCGATTGTGCCCCGATTTCATTTGTTTTGTTCATTTCATAAGCCGAAATAAAGGCATTTTGTGCGGCAGCAGGCTGAGCGGTTTTCAAATGACACTGCCCAAGATAATACCATGCATCCTGCGCCACCCGGGTACCGGCACCGGTAGCAAGCTGGAAATTATAAGTGGCTTCGGCGTATTTCTGATTTTTAAAGTAGGTATATCCCAAGCGGTAAGCTTCATCGGGTGTGATGCTGCTATGCGCCAGTTTTTCATAAGACATAAAATAAGGCAAGGCGCCGGCATAATCGTTCAGCTCGTACAAACTGTTGGCAATGAGTCTGTTCATCACTGGTTTCAATGTGTATTTAGCCGATGGCAGATATTTTTTCCCGAGTTCCACCACCTTGTTGTAAGCGGTTTGTTGGTAATAAATGTACATTAAATAAATGGGAACGGTCTGCCGGAAATGCGGGTCGTCTTTTATGAGCGAAAAGGCTTTCAGCGCGCTATCGTAGTTTTTCCGTTCATACTGCGTGTAACCGTAATAATAGGCAGCCGGCACAGCATACGGACTTTTCGTATCCATGACCTCCTGGAAAAACGCCATAGCTTCATCGGTTTTATTTCGTTTCAGCAGGCTGTAACCTTTCTTATAGTCATACTCTAACCGCTGCTGCGCGTTCAGATCTACCTCCCGAAGATTGTCGAACACCTTCAAAGCCTCGCTGTATCGATGGTTATTAAAATAGGTAACTCCCATGGAAAATTTCACAGCCGGCAGCCATACGCTTTCAGGATAGAGACTTAAAAAGCGGCTGAGTCGCACCATGGCATCGGCCTCATTCATCTTTACGGCACTATAGGCAGCATAGTAGGTAGCATTTTCTGCTTTCAGGTTCTGTTTCTCCGGCAACCGGCTCAGATAAAGATCAAACATTTGACCGGCGGCACCGTAATTTCCGGCATCATAAAGCTCCAGCGCCTTGCGGTAAAGGTTGGCAGGCGACTGATAGAAATCGGTTTCCTGTGCGAAGACTCCCTGGAAAATCCCCCAGAAGAGCAGAATTAAAATTCCTGATTTACAGCGGCTTATTTTCATGCAGTTGTTTCAATAATATTTTTATAAAAATAGGGAGAAGTCTCTTTTTTACTCCCTGTGGTTGCATAACTTATTAACAGGTAATAGTGAAACGTCTGAAAGCCGAAAATGTTATGACAGCGTTGAAGATTTATCCGGAATGTCGGATGGGGAATGATCGGCCTTGCTTTACAGGGATTGCTTTACACGCCAAAACGTTCTTTCAATAAAAGCCCCGCTTGAAGTTCCTGCCAACTTCCCGGCTTTAAGCCCGCTTTAACATTTTATTCTCCTTTTGCCACCATGCATCATTCCTGCAAATTTCTACCTTTGTCTGCAAATTAAAAATCCATGATTTTTGTCCGCCGACCACAAACTAATCCATATTTTAACATAGCTGCTGAGGAGTTTATCCTGAAAAACAGCCGCGAAGATGTGCTGATGCTGTGGCAAAGCGAGCCTTCGGTGGTAGTGGGTAAACATCAGAATACAATGGCTGAGGTAAATATGGATTTCGTACGTGAGAACAACATCCCGGTCATCCGGCGTATCTCTGGCGGCGGCACGGTTTATCACGATTTGGGAAACATTAACCTGACCCAAATTTCTACTTTCCGCAAGACGAATCAACTCATTGATTTCCGGAAATTCACGAAACCCGTTATTGCGTTTTTGAAACAATTTGGGTTAGAAGCTTCCTTTACAGGAAAAAACAACCTGACGGTGAACGGCAAAAAGTTTTCCGGCAATTCTGCGCATATTTTTAAAAACAGGGTCATGCATCACGGGACGTTCCTTTATTATACCGATTTAGACAGGCTGGAAAAAGTCGTTCATCCCGGCAACGGACATATCTTTGACAAATCCATAAAATCTATTCGGGCTGCGGTTGGGAACATTTCCGGTTATCTTGAAAATCCGCTAACGACGGAGACTTTTATGCAACGTTTGGAACTGTTTTTAAAAGATTATTATCATATTAGCACAACGGTGGATTTAACACCGGAAGAGCATCTGGCTATTGAAAAACTTGTGGAGGAAAAGTATAGTCACTGGGTGTGGAATATGGGTTATTCGCCAAAATATGACATTCGTGGGGAACGGGATACGGAATACGGAAAATTTCATGTTGCTTTGGAGGTGAAAGATGGAAAAATTGCTGATATACAGCTTGTTTTTGAAGGAAAAAAGCTCGAAAAAATTGAGCAGAAACTTTTAGGTCAACGGCATGATAAAGTTTATTTGCGAAGAATCCTAACAGATAACCATTTCTCAGAAGTTATCATTAATACCTTGTTTTAAATGAAGCGTAAGGAAACAACCATCTTACAGAACCTGTCCGCTCTTCAGCGCGATTTTCAGGGAGAAATCCTGACCGACGAAACCATCCGGCTCATGTACGCCACCGATGCCTCGGCTTACCGTGAGGTTCCGCTTGCGGTTACCTATCCGAAAAATGACGATGACCTGAAAAAGCTCATCCTGTTTGCCCGCGAAAATCATACTTCGCTGATTCCCCGTACCGCCGGCACATCGCTGGCCGGACAAGTTGTAGGTGGCGGCATAGTAGTTGACCTTTCCAAACATTTCGGAAAGGTATTGGAAATCAACGAGAAAGAACATTGGGTTCGGGTGCAGCCCGGTATTGTGCTCGACGAACTGAACAAAATACCGGAGCCCATAGGTCTGTTTTTTGGTCCCGAGACTTCCACCTCCAACCGTTGTATGCTGGGCGGTATGCTCGGCAACAATTCCTGCGGTGCACATGCTCTGGTTTACGGCAGCACCCGCGACCATACCTTAGAGGTAAAAACACTGCTGAGCGATGGCAGCGAAGTGGTTTTCGGTCCGTTAAACCGGAAACAGTTTGAAGAAAAGTGCCGGCTGCAAACTCTTGAAGGTTCTATTTACCGCAAAATCCGGAAGATACTGCAAGATGAGAAAATCCGCGAAGAAATTTCCCGGCAGTTTCCCGAACCTGCACTGAAAAGACGAAACACAGGCTATGCGCTGGATATGCTTATGCAGTCCAACCCGTTCACCGGCAACGACGTTGCTTTCAACTTCTCCAAACTGCTGGCCGGCTCGGAAGGCACGCTTGCGCTGACAACCGAAATAAAACTGAACTTAGTTCCGCTGCCTCCCAAAAACAAAGCGCTTATTTGCATCCATTTGGATACGGTAGCCGAAGCGCTGAAAGCCAATCTGACAGCATTAAAATTTGAACCTTATTCCATCGAGTTGATGGATCGCACTATTCTGGAGCTGACCCGCGAAAACATTGAACAACGCAAAAACCGCTTTTTCGTCAAAGGCAATCCCGGAGCCATTCTGATTGTGGAGTTTGCCGAAGAGAGCATGGATGCCGTTCGGGGAAAAGCGACCGCAATGGAGTCCACAATGCGTAACGAAAAGCTGGGGTACCATTTTCCCATGGTTACCGGTCAGCAAATGAGCCAGGTGTGGGATTTGCGCAAAGCCGGTCTCGGCATCCTTAACAACATGCCCGGCGACACCAAACCGGTTTCCGTTATTGAAGATACGGCGGTACTTCCCGAATTGCTCCCGCAATATATTGCTGATTTTGATAAGATTTTGAAAAATTTCGGGAAAGATTGCGTCTATTATGCCCATATTTCTACCGGTGAACTGCATTTGCGCCCGGTGTTGAACCTGAAAGACCCGAAAGATGTACAGACCTTTTATGAGATTGGACGTGCATCGGCGCAGCTGGTGAAGAAATACCGTGGTTCGCTCAGTGGCGAACATGGCGATGGCAGGCTTCGGGGGGAGTTTATTCCGCTTATGGTAGGCGAGAAAGTTTACAATCTTTTTAAAGAGATAAAACAGAGCTGGGACCCGCAAAATATTTTTAATCCGGGAAAAATCACCGACACGCCCCGCATGAACACCAGCCTGCGCTATACTCCCGGCCGGGAAACACCGGAAATAAAAACTTATTTTGACTTCTCCAAAGATTTGGGCGTGGTACGTGCGGCGGAGAAATGTAACGGAACCGGCGTTTGCCGCAAATCGGCCGAAATGGGAGGAACCATGTGCCCCAGCTACATGGCCACCCGCGACGAAGACAAAACCACCCGTGCCCGCGCCAATATTTTGCGAGAGTTTATCAGCAAACCCGATCAGAAAAACCCTTTTGACCACGAAGAAATCTACCGCACACTCGACCTTTGCCTTATGTGTAAAGGGTGTAAATCGGAATGCCCTTCCAGCGTGGATATCACCAAACTGAAAGCCGAATTCCTGCAACATTACTACGAAGCACACGGCGTTCCGCTACGCTCGCGGCTCATTGCCAACATTGCTAAAATAAACCGGTTGGGAAGTATGATGCCTTCGGTTTATAATTTCTTTCAACAGAATAAATTCCTCTCCGGACTCAGTGCTAAAATATTGGGATTTGCGCCACAGCGTAAGTTTCCGCTACTTTCAAAAATTCCGTTAGACAAATGGTTTGATAAAAACAGTAAAGAACTTGACAATCATGTGTTTCCCAACGGAAAAGTTTATCTTTTTAACGATGAGTTTACCCGTTTTAACGATACGGATGTAGGAATTAAGGCCATTTTGTTGCTCACGAAACTGGGCTATCAGGTGGAGCTTCCACGCCATTTGGAAAGTGCGCGTACTTACCTTTCAAAAGGGCTGGTAAAGAAAGCCAAAGCCATTGCCAATACCAATATCCGGATGTTGAAAGATAAAATTACGGCCGATACCCCGCTTGTGGGCATCGAACCTTCGGCTATTCTCACCTTTCGTGATGAATATTTGGATTTGTCGGACAAAAATCAGCGTGAAGACGCCAAAAGGCTGGCAAAAAACTCGTTGATGATCGATGAATTTCTCGAAAGAGAGATGAAAGCAGGGAAAATTTCCAAAGAGCAATTCACCACAGCAAAAAGGCACATCAAGTTACATGGCCATTGTCACCAGAAATCGCTGGCTTCCACTAAACCGACACTTTTTGTGTTGGGTTTCCCCGAAAATTATACCGTGGAGGAGATTCCTTCGGGTTGTTGCGGCATGGCAGGGGCATTCGGGTATGAAAAAGAGCATTATGAATTATCCATGAAAGTGGGCGAGCTGGTGCTTTTCCCCGCCGTCCGAAACAGCAGCAAAGAGACTATAATTGCTGCTCCTGGAACTTCATGCCGCCATCAAATTAAAGATGGTACGAACCGGACAGCCTTGCATCCGGTTGAAATACTGTACGATGCGCTTGTGGAAACAGAAAAATTGAAAAGCATGTTATGAGTGAGAATGAAACCTGCGACCCGGATGAGAAAATGCGGCAGTTGACGGCTGAGATAAGAACATCTGTAACTTCACCGATTCACCTCATGGCCGTTTGCAGCGGCTATAAAGTAACCATTCAAAAATATCATATAGACCGTCTTTTGCCGGAGCAAATCCATATTCACTACGGACCGGGTTGTCCGGCCTGCCTTGCTTCACCGGCATTTATTGACAAGTTGGTGGAATATAGCAAGCGCAGCAACGTGATTATTGCTGCTTACAGCGATTTACTGGGCATCCCGGGCTCAAAATCCACGCTGGAAGAAGTCCGTACGGGCGGAGCAGATGTTCGTGTAGTATACAGTATTATGGATGCCCTGGTTTTGGCCAAAAAAAATCGCAGGAAACGGATTGTGTTTCCCGCCGTAGGTTTCGAGTCGGCGGCATCCTCCACGGCAGCAGGAATTTTGCAGGCCAGAGTAGCCGGAATTTTTAATTTTCATGTTTTGTGCGACCATAAACGAATACTTTCCGGTATGGAAGCGGTTTTACAACGAGATGAAGTGCCGGTTGACGGATTCATCAGTTCCGGGAGAGTGGCCGCCGGTATGGGAGCAGATTATTTCCGGTTAATTTCCGAAAAACGCCACAAACCACAGGTCATCAGTGGCTATGAGCCCGAGGATATGCTGGAAGCCATCCTTCATCTTGTAAAACAAATCAACAACAAAACATATCTGCCGGAGAACCTGTTTCTCTCTGCGGTTACACAGGAAGGCAATCTCAAATCGCATCAATTGCTCGAAGAAGTTTTTGAAACGGAGGATACAACATGGACAGGTTTTGGGAAGATAAAAAGCAGTGGGTATAAGATTAAAAACGATTACCGGATGTTTGATGCGGAAAAAGTCTTTTTCGATGTGGAAACAGCCAGTCCGGTGTCGCCCAAAGGTTGTCTTTGCGGCGAAATTATGAGGGGACTAAAATCACCGCAGGATTGCCCGCACTTCGCCAAAACCTGCAATCCCATCCATGCCATAAGCGCTTGCATGTATTCCAAAGAAGGCCCCTGCCGCGTGGATTTCCTCTTCGGGCATTAACGTCTCAGCGTAAGGCAGCAGTTTGTCCGGTTATTGTCCAATGCAATTTGTTTTGAACCGTTTTATAAAACACCTGTGTAATTTCTGCTTGGTCGTTGTATAAGCCAAACGGTTTCATCTTGCAGAAAAACTTCTATTTTAATTTTTCCCTGAGGAGTGGCGTATAGTATGATTTCGGAGTTGGTCATTACGATGCCCCCTCCACAATTTCAATCTCCTCCTCCGTCAATGCATACAACTCACAGACCTTTTGGTTTATTTCTTTGTCGGTTTTTTCAATTTCGGATTGAAGTTGATTTATTTCGGATTTGTAGGCGTTAAAATATTCTTCCCACTCATCTTACTGAACAAGAGAAAGTTTGATCTTTTGTTTTTTAAGTTCGGCGAGAAATGTTTTGAAATCGGAATCATAGAAAACATCAAGTTTATTATTAACCTTTTCTATTTCTATATTAGCTTTTATACGGT